>JAUIEE010000048.1 GCA_030428965.1 bacterium
CCAGGACCCCGATGTCATGATTGTCGGTGAGATCCGAGACCTGGAGACGGCCGAGGTCGCCATCCGCGCGGCCCTGACCGGTCACCTCGTGTTCTCCACCGTCCACACCAACGATGCCCCCAGCACGATCACGCGCATGGTCGACCAGGGGGTCGAGCCTTACCTGGTCGCCAGCTCGATCGTCCTCGTCATCGCCCAGCGCCTCGTGCGAACGATCTGCCCGCACTGCAAGGTCAAGGTGCCGATCAACGACGAGTGGCGCGCCAAGCTGAGCAAGATCGATTTGACCTCGATCGACCTGAACAACGAGGTCTCCTTCGGCGAGGGCTGCGACGAGTGCTTCCACTCCGGCTACTCCGGCCGCTCCGCCATCTACGAGTTCATGCCGATGACGGAGGTCATCCGCACCCAGATCATGGAGGGCGCCACCGCCACCACGATCAAGCGCACCGCCATGGACAACGGCATGGTCACCCTGCGCAGGGACGGACGCCGGAAGGTCATCGAAGGCTTGACCACCCCCGACGAGGTCCTGCGCGTCACTCAGCTCGAGATGGGCTAGTCCCTCCCGTCGAGCCCCAAACCTGTCACCATGCCGATCTTCGAGTACAAAGCCTACGCCCCCGGGGGCTCGACGAAGACCGGCGTCATCGACGCGGATACGCCGCGCGCCGCACGCCAGAAGCTGCGCCGGGACAACATCCTCGTCAGCGAGCTCAAGCCCCTCAAGTCGCGCAGGGGCTCCGACAAGAACAAGGCGGCACGCGGCGGTGGCTCGGGCTGGCTTTCCAAGCTGCAGAAGCTGCGCCAGACCTCCTCGGGCCCCTCGAGCCGGGACCTGGAGGTCGTCGCCGCCGTCACGCGCCAGATGGGAACCCTGCTCGGCGCGGGCATCCCCATGGCGGAAGCCCTCAACGCCATCATCGACCAGGCCGACAGCCGCCGCATCGAGATGATGTTCCGCGACATCCGCGAGCGCATCACCCAGGGCAGCTCCTTCGGCGACGCCTTGGCCGACTACCCCCAGTTCTTCAGTGAGCTGTACGTCAACATGGTCAAGGCCGGCGAGGCCACCGGCCAGGTCGACGTGGTCTTGAGGCGCCTGGCGGACTTCCTGCAGAGGCAGCGGGCGCTGCAGCGCAAGGTCGTCTCGGCCATGACCTACCCGCTGCTGATGGTCGGCATCGGCCTGCTCGTGGTCGCCATCCTCATGACCATGGTCGTGCCCAAGATCACCGACATGCTGCAGGACACCGGCCAGGCCATGCCGGGTCCGACCCAGCTGCTCATCACCCTCAGTGAGCTCTTCAAGAACTGGTGGTGGGCCGGCCTGCTCGGGATCGCCGCCATGTCCTACGTCTTCGAGCGCATCTACCGAACGAGCCGCGGGCGCCTGGTGATCGACCGCACCTCCCTCAAGTTCCCCATCATCGGCGAGCTGTTGCGCAAGTCCGCGGTGGCTCGCTTCACGCGCACGCTCTCGACGCTGCTCTCCAGCGGCGTGGCCGCGGTCAAGAGCCTCGAGATCACCGAGAAGGTAGTCGGCAACCGCGTGCTCGGGGACGCCACGGCCCACATCCGCACGCGCATCATGGAGGGCACGGACATCGCCACGCCCCTGAAGCAGACCGGCGTCTTCCCGGCGGTGGTCGGCTACATGGTGTCCATCGGAGAGCAGTCCGGTGAGCTGGAGCAGATGCTCGACCGCATCGCCGACGCCTACGACGAGGAAATCGAGGTCGTCACCGAGCGGGTGACGACCATCCTGGAACCCATCATGATCGTGCTGCTCGCCATCGTGGTGGGCTTCATCGTGTGGGCCATCGTCCTGCCGATCCTGCAAGTCGGCTCGATTCAGTGATCCGAGCTAGAATTCAAGGGGCGAGCCAGCCCCCTTCCGAAACGGCCGTGAGGCCCCATCCAACCATGAAGACCCAAAGACAACTCAACCGACGCAGAAGAGAAGAGCAGGGCTTTTCCCTGGCGGAACTCATGGTCGTCATCGTCATCATCGGACTGCTCGCCACGCTGGTGGTGCCGAACGTGGTCGCGCGCCTGTTCGCCTCCCAGGTGGGCAAGGCCAAGGCCGACATCGTCGCCATCGAGAACGCGCTCAACTCCTACGCCGTCGAGAACAACGGTCGCTACCCCGACTCCCTCGACGCCCTCGTCACGCCCGACGAGAACGGCAACACCTTCCTCGATCGGGAGACCGTGCCAGTGGATCCCTGGGCCAACGAGTACGGCTACGAGCCCCCCGGCGCGGGGAACAACAAGCCGCGCATCTTCACCTACGGGGCCGACGGGGTTCCCGGCGGCGAGGGCAAGGACCGCGACTTCGACAACGCCGCCATCAAGAACGGAGAGGTCTAGGGCTCCGTTCGCTCGAGGCACCGTGATCCCGCAAGCTGGCAAGAGCCTTTCCCGCCCCCACCGGGCGGGCTTCACCCTGATCGAGCTCATGGTCGTGGTCATCATCCTGGCCATGGTGGCCGGGGTGTCCGCGATCTCCTGGCAGGCGCTCGTCCCCAACCAGGCCCTCAACACGCAGGTGCGCAACCTCTCCGAGGTGCTCTACGGCACGCGCTCCGAGGCCATCGCCCGCAACCGCGTGTTCAAGATCTTCTACGACCTCGACCAGGAGCGCTACTGGGTCCAGACCCCCTACCGCCTCGAGGGAGAGGGCTTCGCCACCGCCGAGGACGAGCCCCGCATCCTGACCAACGAGACCAACCTGGCCAGCGAAGGGATCACGATCGAGTCGATCACCTACGACGACGAGACCTACACGGACGGTATCGTCTACATCCGCTTCGATCCTCTGGGTGCCTCCTCCTACCACACCATCGTGGTCTACCAGGCGCAGTTCGAGCGCCACTTCACGCTCGAGGTCCTGCCCCTGACCGGGGACATCCGTTTCCACGACGGCTTCTTCCAGCGCGAGCCCGTCGAAGAGAGGGACTTCCCTTGAGGCTGCGTCGAAACACGACACGCAGCGGCTTCACCCTGGCCGAGGTGGCCGTGACCCTGGTCATCGTCGGGGTCGGACTCGTGCTGGTCATGCAGGGCATGAACACCGCCAAGCTCACGGCGGCCCACACCTACAACCGCAAGGTGGCCCGCCAGCTGGCGCTCTTGACCCTGGGGGAGGTCCAGTCGGGCCTGTTCTGGGAGGACATCGACGAACGCCTGACCGGCAGCTACTCCGAGGAGGGCTTTCCCGAGTGGTACTGGGAGGTCGCCGTGGGCGACGACGCCCTGACCGACCTGTCCGAGCCGGACGCCACCCTGGAGCACGACTCCTGGCGCCGCGACGAGTACGACGACGACGATGAGGACGAGGACGAAGAGAGCGAGCAGCCCTTCGAGAAGGTGCGCATCCAGGTCACCTTCCCCAAGCTCGGGGAGTGGCCCAACTTCATCACCCTCGAGCGCTGGATCCCCTGGGCCCAGGTCTACGGCGAGGACGACGACGAAGAGGACGGCGACGGAGGCGCGGCATCCGATGAGAGCTGAACGCTGCAAGCAGGAGAGCGGAGGCTTCACCCTGATCGAGGTCATGCTCACCCTCCTGATCATGGCCGGCATCATGGTCACCATCACCCAGATCCTGACCGCCGCGCGCCAGACCCGGGACACGATCCACAACGTCCAGGAGAGCCAGCTGGCCGGCCCGGCCATCCTCAATCGCCTCGAGCGCGACCTGCGCGGCATCCTGACCTTCAACCGCGATCGCTCCCAGGTCCTGCGCATCCAGAACCGGGTCCTCTCCGGCTACGACGCCGACACGATCGACTTCGTCTGCTCGGTGGACGGGCTGATCCCCTACCGGGAGTCCGAGAACCAGAACTTCCTGCACGCCGATCAGAACGAGGTGGGCATCCGACTGCGCATACGGCCGGACTCCGACGACTTCCTCGAGATCTACCGCCGCGAGGACTTCGGCATCGACGACGAGCCCTTCGACGGGGGCAAGTACTCGATCCTGCACGACCGCATCAAGGGCTTCGACATCCAGGTCTACGAGGAGGACGGCCCCGACGCCGAACCGCTCGAGTCCTGGGGCACCGACGACGACGAGCAGGTGGGGCTTCCCGCACGCATCGAGATCGAGCTGACCCTCGAGCTCGCCCCGCGCCTCGTCCGCGAGCAGCTGGTGATCGACCGCCGCACCATGGTCTACCGGCGCATCATCCGCTTCCCCGAGGTACTACGGGAGTCCCTCGAGCTCGAGCTCGTGGCTTTGGTTCCTGACGTTCGGCCGCCGACCGCGCCCATCGAACCCGGAGGCGGTGGCAACCCGAACGATCCGAGCAACCCGAGCAGCCCGAATGATCCGGGCGGACCGAGCGACCCGGACGGCCCGAGCGAGGGCTTCCAGGGCGGCGGAGGCCTCGACCTCACCAAGGATCAGAACCAGTAGCGCCTCCTGCTCGATCGCCCTTGCCCTGCGACCAGGTTCTTTCGTCGGGCCAGGCCATGACGACAAGCGCTCGTGCCGCGCGAGTCTACGGCGCCCTCGGGCCAAGGCCCGGAGCACATCCACGGAGGACGGGCCCCTACTGGAGCGGCCTGCCGATCGACTCGGCTCCGCCCATGTAGGGCCGCAGGGCCGCGGGGATGGCGACCGTGCCGTCTGCGCGCTGGTGGTTCTCCAGGAGCGCGATCAAGAGGCGCGTGCTGGCGGCCACGGTGTTGTTCAGGGTGTGGCAGTAGCGCACCTTCTTGTCCTCGTCCCGGTAGCGCAGGCCGAGTCTGCGGGCCTGGTACTCGTAGAAGCGTGAGGCGCTGTGGGTCTCCCCGTAGCCCTCCCGCGCCGGCATCCAGGTCTCGATGTCGAACTTCTGCACGTGGGGTACGCCCAGGTCGCCGCCGCACACGTTGACCACGCGGTAGGGCAGCTCGAAGGCCTGCAGGAGCTCCTCGGAGTTGGCCAGGATCGCGGAGTGGTGCTCGCGGCTCCTCGTTTCGTCGTTCACGTCGATCACGACCTGCTCGACCTTCTGGAACTGGTGCACGCGGTAGATGCCCCGGGTGTCCTTGCCGTAGGTGCCGGCCTCGCGCCGGTAGCAGGTGGTGCGGGCGACGTAGAGCTTGGGCAGGTCTGCGGCGGACAGGATCTCCCCGGCGTGCAGGGCCGTGACGGGGACCTCGGAGGTGCCGGCCAGGTACAGGTCATCGCGCTCGTCCGTACGGTAGGTCTGCTCCTCGCCGCCGGGAAAGTAGCCCGTCCCAAGGAGCGGCTCCTCGCGTACCAGCATCGGCACCGAGAGCGGCGTGAAGCCCTTGCCGAGCATCAGGTCCATGGCGAAGGACAGGACGGCGGACTCCAGGCGCGCCAGGTCCCCGATCAGGACGTAGTTGCGACTGCCGGCCAGGCGCGCCCCGGCTTCCACGTCCAGCCATCCCTGGGCCGCGCCCAGGGCCACGTGATCCTGGGTCTCGAAGTCGAAGCTCGGCCGCTCGCCCACCTGGCGCAGCTCGACGTTCTCGGCGTCGTCCTTGCCCTCGGGGACCTCAGGGTCGGGCACGTTCGGAATGCGCACGTGCAGCGGGCCGAGCTCTTCCTCGATGCTGCCCTGGCGCTCCTCGAGCTGCTTCAGCTCGGACTTGAGCGTCTTCTGTTCCTCCAGGAGCGCCTCGCGTTCTTCCGCGCTGGCCTGGGCGATGGCCTTGCCGGCGTTCTTCTGGCGCGAGCGTAGCTCGTCCACCTCCTGGCCCAATCGACGCTTCTCCGCATCCAGCTCCAGGACGCGATCCACGTCGCAGTCGATGCGCTTCAGCTTGGCGCCGGCCTTGACGAGCTCGGCGTTCTGGCGAATGAACTTCAGGTCCAGCATGGGGAGACGAAAGGTACGGAGCGCCGGTGGGCGCCCGGGATCACGGCTTCCAGGCCGACTCGATCTTGCCGAACAGCTTGTTCTTCTTCTCGAAGAGCTGCACCTCGACCGGTTCGCTCTTCTTCTTCTCGATCTGGGCCGTCAGGGGGAACCAGGCGCCCTTGAGCCCGTGGTCCAGGACCTCCGCCTGGCTCTTCGCGCTCCGCAGGCTGTCCTCCTTCTTGCCCTTCTTCTTGCCCGCCGGACGCAGCAGCACGTCGGGCTGCAGGACGCAGTTCCACAGGCGCAGGTAGCGCTCTCCACCGCGACCGGTCACCACGATCGTCTCGCCCTTCACCTCGACGCTCTCGTCGCTCTGGCTGAACTCGAAGTCCATGCCGAAGGGACCGCCGAGCTCCACCTTGGTCGTCGCACCCGCTTGCACGACCCACGGACTCATGCCGGCACCGGGAAGAATGAGCGCCTTGGCCACCTGATCACGCTTGCCCTTGGAGAATCGCCCGCACAGGAGGTTGTACTTGCCTTCGGGGACCTCGACCCCGCTCTTGTCCTGGGCGATGTCGAAGAAGTAGTCGCTCTGCAGGCCATCCCCCTGAAAGATCAGGTAGTCGGGAAAGCCCCCCTTGAAGTCGAGTTTCAACGTACCCGTCTCGACCGCGGTCGGGGTCGCGCTCAGGCCGCCATCATCGAGACGTTCGAAGCGGTACCACTCTCCACCGACCTGAACGACCTCGCTCCAGGGGAGGGCGCGCTTCTCGTCCCCGATCACGATGGAGTCCATGTCCCACTGGAAGACGCCGTCGACCAGACCGAAGTGATTGGACTGCACCGGGCGGCTTCCGTAGACGCCGTCCATGTTGTCGTCGAGGATCCGGATCGAGGTCTCGCCTAGCAGGCCGACCATCGAAGCGGCAGGGGCCATGTAGATCGCCATCGACTGATCGGACGGCGCCATGTAGTACTGGAAGCCCTGGTAGATGTCCTCGGTTCGCCCCACGACCGCCAGGAAGGCCCACGGATCCCCTGAAGGAAGGTCGAAGGTGACCGGACTGATGTTGCCGGAAACCGGGATCTCGAGCTCTCCCCCGGCGAGGGCAATGTGGGCCTTGGCCGCGTCGGAACGGACCACGTCGGGCGAGTCCTCGATGAAGGGAAACTTGAGCGTCGAGCCCTTCTCCTGGAGACCCAGGGCCGGCCAGGCCTGGTAGACCAGGTCCCCGTTGTAGATCGGACGTGCGACCTGCTCGAGGTCGGCGAACACCTCGAAGGCCAGGTCGATGGACACGCTGTGGGCCGCCTCGATCTTCTTCTTCTCCTCCCGTCGAGCCTCGGGCCCCTGGGACGGGTCGCCAAAGCCGCGGTAGGTCAGGCCCTCGAAGTTGACCTTGGCCCGGTCGTACCAGCTGTCCTTGAGCTCGATGCGCTCCCGGGCCTGGATCGCGCGTCCGTAGGCCTCACAGGCCTGCCGCAGACGCGCGCGCTCTCCGGCGATCTCGTCCGAGTAGCAGGAGGCCGCGTTCAGCCAGCACTGCGAAGCCTCGTAGTAGTCCTCGAGTGCTTCGTACTCCTCGGCGTGGCCGGCGAGCTGGGGGCCCAGGACCAGGAGGGCATCCACGTCCTTGGCGTTCCAGGCCTCGACGAAACGGTCGGTGATCTTGTCCCCCTCACGCTTGACGCGCGTGCGCTCCTTCTTGAACTCGGGGCGCAGGAGGGAGTGGAACTCGTACTGGATGGCGACGAAGTCCGACTTCTTGGCGGTCTTCCAGGCCACGCGCAAGGCCTCGATGTCCGTCTCGAGCTCCTCGTCCGTGCGGCGTCCGATCTCCTCGCAGATGCGGATGATCTCCGCCACGGCCTCGTCCGTCTTTTGCTTGACGAGAGCCGCCATCTTGTCCTTGGCGTTGATCTTCATGAGGCTGCGGAACTCCTTGAGGAACTCCGTTTCCGCCGCGGGAGCGGAAACCAGCGGCGAAGACGCCGAGCCGACGGTGGCGCCGGTGAACAGCAGCGCAGCGGAGAGGATCAGAGCTTTCATGGTCGCACCCAGGTTGACGTACGGGGGCCGCAGTCTACCCGCCCCTCCTGGGGCCCCGAAAGACTCATTTGGGACACGATCACGCCCCCGGCAAGGCTCGTCCCTCCGGACGCTTCCGTCCCGGTCTCAGTCAGCCTTCGACTTGCGCTTCAGGAAGGCCTTCTCGCCCGAGGACAGGGAGTTGATGCCCTGGCTGTGGATCTTGGCCAGGATGTCGTCCAGGCGCTGGGCATCGAACACTTCCTGCTTCTGCTCTCGCTCTTCCCGCCAGCGCTCCACGCCCTGCACCGGGTCGCGCCACAGCCAGCCCCGCTTGGCGGACAGGAAGCCGAACAGGGCTCCGGTCAGGTGCGCCGGGTAGGCCACGTTCGAGTCCACCCCCTTGAGCTCCTGCAGCACGCCGAACACGTCGAAGCCGACGTAGATCAAGGCGAAGGTCTTCAGGGTGATGGGAAAGATCAGGAAGATGATGCGCGTGTCGGGCCGCAGGACGGCCATGGCGACCACGATCGCCAGCACCGCGCCGGAAGCGCCCAGGGTGACCCGCTCGGTACCCAGGAGAAGGCCCGTGACCAGCATCGCCAGGCCGGCGACGAGGACGGCGGACAGGTAGGTGACGAGAAAGCGCCGCCCCCCGATCAGTCCCTCGAGCATCGTCCCGAGGAAGTACAGGAAGAGCATGTTCCCGACGACGTGGAACAGGTTGTTCGTGTCGTGCAGGAAGCCGTAGGTGAACAGCTGCCACAGGGGCAGGAGCGGAAAGTAGTCCTTCCACAGCCAGGGCGAGATGCCGAAGACCTCGCGGAAGCCGAGCCAGGTCCCCGGGCTGAAGGACAGCAGGAACGAGAAGCCGAAGATGACCCCGTTGACGAGGATCAGCAGCTTGACCATGGGCGTCAGGCTGGGCATGGCGAACTGCATGCCCGCGCCCATCCCATGGCCGCCCATGTCGTCGTAGGGAGAGTTTCCGTCCTGGGAGCGAGGTGCCATGGGTCAAAGCCGGACTAGGCGGAGAGGGTCCTCTCCGCAGCGAGGGCCGTGTTCCTGAGCAGCATCGCAATGGTCATCGGACCGACGCCCCCGGGAACTGGAGTGATGGCCCCGGCCACCTGGCGTACGCCCTCGAAGTCGACGTCCCCCACCAGCTTGCCGGCCTCGTTGCGGTTGATGCCCACGTCGATCACGCAGGCCCCGGGACGGACCCAGTCGGCCTGCACGAGGCCGGCCCGTCCCACGGCCGCGACCAGGATGTCCGCCTCCCGGGTTACCGCGGGGAGATCCTCCGTGCGCGAGTGACAGACGGTCACGGTAGCGTTGCGGGCCAGGAGCAGGGCCGCGAGGGGCTTGCCCACCAGCATGGAGCGACCCAGCACCACGGCGCGCTTGCCGCTGATCTCGATTCCGTAGCGATCCAGGAGCTCGATGCAGCCCGCCGGCGTGCAGGGCACGAGCCCCTCCTCACCTCGCCACAGGGCCGCCACGTTGGCGGGGTGCAGCCCGTCGACGTCCTTGTGGGAGGCCAGGGCTTCCACGGTCCTGTCCCCGTCGAGATCGCCCGGCAGGGGAAGCTGCACCAGGATTCCGTGGACCTTGGGATCTTCGTTGAGCGCGCGCACGCAAGCGAGCACCTCTTCCTGGGACGTCGTGGCCGGAAGGCGAATCGTGTCCACGTCGAAACCGGCCTCGACGGCGGCACGATCCTTGTTGCGCACGTAGACCTGGCTGGCCGGATCCTCTCCGACCAAGACGACCCGCAGACCGGGCTGAAGCCCTCGCTCGGAGAGCCGCAGCACGTGCTCCCGAACCTCGGCCCGCAAAGCCTTGGCGGTCGCCTTGCCGTCGATGATCTGTGCTGTCCCCGAAACGCTCTCCACGCTCATCTTTTCTCCTCGCGAATCCTGTGCCCTAGAACGAGCGCTCGAGCAGGAAGCCGGCCAGCTCTTCGATCGATGCCCGCGCCGGCGTCAGCGGCAGGCGAGCCAAGCGCGACAGTCCCTCCTGCATCAGCGTGCGGGCCCGGGACTGGGCGTAGGCGAGCCCCGGCTCCAGGTCGCACTCGGCGCGCAAGAGACGTGCGCGTCCCTCGAGCCCGGGACGGGTGTAGATGTCCCGGATCTTGGCCCGCATCGACTCGTCCGCCTTCCGGTACGTGTAGAGCACGGGCAAGGTGACCTTGCCGTCCTCGACGTCCGTACCGACGCTCTTGCCGACCTCTTCCTCGGTCCCGGTCAGGTCGAGGCAATCGTCCACGATCTGGAAGGCGAGTCCGAAGGACCATCCCATGGTGGAGAGATCCCGCCCCAGCTCCTCGTTCCCGCCGGGGTAGCGAGCCCCCAGCTCGCAGGCCGCTGCGTACAGGCTGGCCGTCTTCGCCCCGCTGATCTCCTCGTAGGTCTCCTCGCGCATCTCGAAGTCGTAGCGGCTGGTCGACTGGTGGATCTCCCCCACGCAGATGCGGCGCGTCGTCTCGGAAAGGACGCGGCTGCAGAGCCGGGAGGAGAGCTCGGTCGAGAGAGCGAAGGCCCGGGCGTAGAGGAAGTCCCCGAGCAGCACCGCGACCTGGTTGTCCCAGCGCTCGTTCACGCAGGCCACTCGCCGCCGCACCTCGGCCCCGTCGAGGATGCCGTCGTGCACCCGGGTCGCCAGGTGGATCATTTCGACGATGGCCGCCACCGCCGCGTGTTCGTCGGTGGTGTTGCCGGTGGCCTCGCCCGCCAGGAGCACCAGAGCGGCGCGCAGCTGCTTGCCCCGAAAACGCTCGACGTGATCGATCATGTCGCTCACCGCCGCGGACTCGTCGCCCAGCTGGCTGCGCAGCACCTGGCGCATGCGCTTCATCGGGCTTTCGATCGGGGCCAGAATCTCGGCCAATCGGGGGGAAGAGCCTCTCATGGGCGCACCTCTCGCTGACGATCCAGTTCTTCGGGGGTATTCACATTGTCGGCACAGCTGCGCGCGATCTCGGCGGGCAAGTCGGACAGGCGAACCCCGGTGACCTCGACCGCCCCGTAGCCCTCGTGCCAGGCGATCATGCGCCGCTCCCCGGCGTCGAGGGCCGCGGCCACGGGCTCGAGGCAGTCCGTGGAGTAGACCGCATAGAGGGGCTGTGGACCCTGCTCCGTTTCGAGCAGACAGGCCTGGGCCCCCACTCGCTGGGCTCGGGCCAGGAGGTGAGCGAAGACGCGCCCGTCGGCCCGGGGCGAGTCGCAGGGCAGGACGCAAACCCACCCCTCGCCGTGCTGCAGGCGCGCGTGGCGCAAACCTGCCTCCAGGGCCGCCAGGGGACCGCTCCCCCCGTCTCGGTCGAGCACGCACTCGAGGCCCAGCTCGGGGTAGCGCTCGAACTCTCCGCTCGCCAGCACGACCTCGGGGACCACGTCCGCCAGACCGGCGACCGAGCGCTCGATGAGCGTCCCCGGCCCCAGGGGCGCCGTGGCTTTGTCGAACCCCATGCGCTTGCTCTCGCCACCGCAAAAGACGACGCCCAGGATCGCCTTCTTCGCAACCTGGGAATCGGACACGATCAAGGGTCTTCCTTGTCGGTCGAGGGGTCCGCTCCCTCATCGAGGAGCTCGTTCTCTTCCTTCAGCCCTTTCTTGAACTGGGTGATGCTGGAACCCATGGCGCGCGCCAGCTCGGGCAGCTTCCGGGAGCCGAAGATCAGCACCAGGGCACCGAGGATCAGCCACAATTCCGTGGGGCCGAGACCGAAGGCTAGATAGGACATGATTGAGGGGCGCGGTTGACTCGAGAACGAGGTCGGGAAGGTCCGTGCCGGGCGATTGTAGTCCATCCTCCGGGCGCTATTCCCGGGCCGATCCCCCAAAAACCCATCCCGGCCCGCCCCCGGCGCTGGATTCCGCGCGCAGGCGTCGCTGCACCTTGTCCGAGAGCTCCGGCAGCTCGAGGTCCGGGGAGGCCAGGGTCCCCTCCCGCTTGGCCCCGAACGAGCGGCCCAGGCCGACCCGCAGGCCGGCGTCCTGCAAGGCCAGCCGTACGGAGAACGAAGCGGAGTAGGTCGACAGAAGGCTCCCGGGGGCCATTCGACGCGCAATCTGCCGCAGGAAGGGGCACTGCCACAGCGCCGGCTCCTTGGCCGGGGAGAAGGGGTCCAGGAAGACGGCGTCGAAGCTGCGGGTGAGGGGGAGCTGGGCCAGGGTCTGGCGGGCGTCGCCCAGGAAGAGCTGCAGCCGGTGGGGACCGCCCAGGCTGACCGGGCCCGTCGGGCGGGAGTTCCCCAGGAGCTCAACCAGAGCTTCTCGGACCCGGGAGAGGTAGCGGGCGCCGGGCAGGTCCTCGCCCAGGGCTTCCCCCTCCAGGGCCGCGGCCAGGACCGTAGGATCCGACTCCAGGGAGAGGACCTCGAGCCGAGCCGGGGTGCCCTCGACCGCTTCCAGGGCCGCGGCCACGTTCCAGCCGATGCCAAGGCCCACGTCGAGCAGGTGCAGCTGTCCCCCCCCGCGCGCGCGCGGAGCCAAACGACAGGCCTCGGCATAGCGGCTGCGCGCCTCGGCCCAGGCCCCGCTGAGGGAGTGGCAGGCCTCGCCGTGGGACTCCGCTCGCAGCGTCCAGGAACCGTCTGCGGTCCAGACTCGACTCCAGCCGGTGGAGGTCATCCCCTGGAGATAGACGGCGGAGACCTGGGACGCCAGGGCCAAGCAGCGATCCGAAGCTTCCTGTAGGTACGTCCCAGGAGCCGGCAGGCCCTCGGCCGCCCCCTCGGACCCGCGCTAGGAGTCCCCGGGCTTGCTCCTGGCCAAGGAAACCGGCGCGTCGAAGTCCGTGCGGCAGGGAGGACCGGGGCAGTAGTGGAAGCTCACCTCCCGCTCCGTCACCACGATGTGGCTGGCGCTGACCGTGCGCGCGTCCGCGCGGTGCATGCACACCGAATCGGGACCCCGCTCGGGGAGATGGCTGCGCAGGAAGGAGCGCATCCGTTCGGCGCTCGCCCCTGCGGCCGGAGGCTCCAGCTCCCTGAGCACCTTCGTCCGCTCCCGCAGGGCCGATACCGCGTCGAAGGAGGAAGAGACCACGGGGGCCGTCAGCTCGACCTCCGCCAGACGCTCCCCGTCCCAGACGAAGGAGCGGCTCTCCCCCACCCCGAAGAAGGCGATGCGGAAGCCCTGGAACGGCGTCAGATCGAGCGCCCCGAGCCGTCCGGTCGCTTCGCCCGCCGAGGCGACGTCGAGCAAGGAGCGCACCAGGCCCCCGCGGCTGGAGTAGCTCTCGAGGGGGCGCCTCGCGGCGAGGTACCCGTTCAGGAGCGCCACCGAGACCCCGTGCTCGTTGACGCCGAGCCAGGTCCCGCCCGCATCCCCGTCCGTCGGAGCCAGGTAGTCGACCGCCCCCTGCCGCGCGGGGCGCGGTCCGGTGGCCACGCTGCGCCTGCGGGACTCGTCCCGATTGAAGAACAGTTCGTAGCCCTCGGGGCCCTGAATCCAAGCCAAGGTGCACATGCCTGCAAGACATCCTAGTCGAGGGTTGCCCGTTCCCCATCGGACCGATTCGAGGGCCCGGCCCTCCCCACGCCCCCGCAAAAGCCCCCTCCTGCGGGAAGCTTGGCCGCCCCCTTCCGACTAAGCTCGTGCGCTCCCGTCTCCCTTCCCTCGCGACCCGAGGTGTCCCTTGCGCTACCTGGCGAAGTACTTCCTGCGCGGCCTGTTGGTCATCGTTCCCGCGGCTGCCACCCTCTGGATCCTCTACCGGGTCTTCCGCTTCGTCGACGGCCTGATCCGGCTTCCCATGGAGGACTGGACCGTGCCCGTGCTGGGCTGGGAGGTGCAGGGCATCGGCGTCGATTCCCCAACGGGCCTGGGCTTCGTCCTGACCCTGGTCCTGATCACGGTGATCGGCTTCCTGGCCTCCAGCTACCTGACGCGCTCCTTCTTCCAGCTCGGGGACCGCATCCTGACCACGACGCCGGTCGTGAAGCTCCTCTACGGCGCGATCAAGGACGTGATCCGCGCCTTCCTCAGCGAGGAGAAGAAGTTCGACAAGCCGGTCCTCGTCTCTCTCGGGGAGGGCCTCGAGGCCCGGGTGATCGGCTTCATCACCCAGGAGGACACCAGCGACTTCGGCCTGGAGGAGACCGTGGCGGTCTACGTCCCCCAGTCCTACAACTTCGCCGCGAACCTCCTGTTCGTTCCCCGGCGCAACGTGCAGCCCCTCGAGGGGGCTGCCTCCGAGATCATGACCTTCGTCGTTTCCGGCGGAGTGTCCAGCGCCGGAAGCGGCACCGGATCCGGCTCCTCCCGGCGGACTCCTCCAGCGGCGCCCTAGCTGGCGCCTTCGAGCAGGCCCGCCTGGCGCAGGGCCCCTTCCATGAGCTCGCCGATACGTGCGGGGCTATCGGTGACCACGGCTCCGGCCTTCTCGAGGGCGGCAATCTTCTCCTTGGCCGTTCCCTTGCCGCCCGAGATGATCGCACCGGCGTGCCCCATGCGACGTCCCGGGGGAGCGGTGACGCCGGCGATGAAGCCCACGACCGGCTTCTTGACCTCCGACTGCAGGAACTCGGCGGCTTCCTCCTCCGCGGTGCCCCCGATCTCTCCGATCATCACGATCCCGTCCGTGTCCGGATCTTCGTTGAAGGCCTTCAGGCAGTCGATGAAGTCGGTGCCGTTGACAGGGTCGCCGCCGATGCCGATGCAGGTGGACTGCCCGATGTCCCGGGAAGTGAGCTGCCAGACGGCCTCGTAGGTGAGCGTGCCCGAGCGCGAGACGACCCCGATGCGACCGGGCTTGTGGATGTAGCCGGGCATGATCCCGATCTTGCACTGGCCGGGGGTGATGATGCCCGGGCAGTTGGGACCGATCAGGCGCGAGCCGGTGCCCTGCATGTGCTGGGTGACGCGCACCATGTCGAGCACCGGAATCCCTTCGGTGATCGTCACGACCAGCTCGATGCCGGCGTCCACCGCCTCGATGATGGCGTCCTTGGCGAACTTGGGCGGGACGTAGATGACCGTCGCGTTGGCACCGGTGGCCTCACGCGCCTCGGAGCAGGTGTTGAACACCGGCAGGCCCAGGTGGGTCTGGCCGCCCTTGCCAGGGGTGACGCCTCCCACCAGTCGCGTGCCGTACTCCACGGCTTGCTCGGAGTGGAAGGTGCCCGTCTTGCCCGTGAAACCCTGGCAGATGACCTTGGTGTTCGAATCGACCCAAACGCTCATAGCTGGCTCCGTTTCCTGTTGTCTAGCTCCGAACCTTGGCGCAAACCTTCTCGGCCGCGTCATCCAGATCGCTGGCGCTGGTCAAGGGCAGCCCGGACTCGTCCAGGATGCGTCGCCCCTGCTCCACGTTCGTCCCCTCCAGCCGCACGACCAGGGGCACGCGCAGATCGACTTCCTTGACGGCGGCACAGATTCCATCGGCGATCACGTCGCAGCGCATGATGCCCCCGAAGATGTTCACGAGCACGCCCTTCACGTTCTCGTCGGACAGGAGGATCTTGAAGGCCGCCTTGACGTTGTCCTTGGTGGCCCCACCGCCCACGTCGAGGAAGTTGGCCGGCTCGCCGCCGTGCAGCTTGATCACGTCCATGGTCGCCATGGCCAGGCCGGCACCGTTGACCATGCACCCGATGTTGCCGTCGAGGGCGATGTAGGAGAGATCGAACTTGCTGGCTTCGATCTCCTTGGCGTCTTCCTCGTGCAGATCCCGCAGCTCACTCAGCTCCGGGTGACGAAAGAGACCGTTCGAATCGAAGTTGATCTTCGCGTCCAGGGCCAGGACGTCCCCCCCCTTGGTGCTCACCAGGGGGTTGATCTCGGCCAGGGAGCAGTCCAGCTCGACGAAGGCCTTGGCCAGGGTCACCATGAACTCGGCGCCCTTGGTCGCGAGGGCCCCCTCCAGCCCGATCCCCTCGGCCAGGCGCTTGGCTTCCGCGGCAGCGAGTCCTTCGGCCGGCGTGAAGGCCGCCTTCAGGATCTTCTCCGGATGGGTCGCCGCCACTTCCTCGATCTCCATGCCGCCTTCCTTGGAGGCCATCATGACCGGCAGCTGCTGCTCGCGGTCGATCGCGATGCCGACGTAGAACTCACGGTCGATGTCGGATCCCTCCTCGACCCACAGGCGACGGACCTTCTGCCCGGCCGGACCGGTCTGGTGGGTCACGAGCTGCATGCCCAGCATGCCCTCGGCGACCTCCCTGGCCTCCTCGGCCGAGCGCACGAGCTTGACCCCGCCGCCCTTGCCGCGTCCGCCGGCATGGATCTGGGCCTTCACGACCGTGACGGCCGTGCCCAGGTCCTTGTGGGCCTGTTCGGCTTCGGCGGCGGTGGTGCACTCCCGGCCCCTGGGGACGGAAACGCCGAATTTGCGGAGCAGCTCTTTGGCCTGGAATTCGTGGATCTTCATGGTTGGGACGCCTGGCGACGAAACCTGGTCACGGCAAAGGAAGTCGGGGAGTGTAGCCCTGGGGACACGATCCCACCACCGCTTCCCGACGTCGGAACTTGCCTCCTGCCGCCCCCAGGGCAGGATGGCCCCATGAGTTCGCCCCGCACCGATCACCCGCTGACCCCCGCCGCCGGTCCGCCCCTGGTCCCAGGCGGCGCGATCCGGGTCGACCGTGAGCTCGAAGCGCTCCTGGGCCAGGCCATCCGGGCCGTGCCCGGGGCCAGCCCGCCGAGGCCCGAGCAGGTCCAGCCGGCCAGCCTCGATCTGCGTCTGGGACCGATCGCCCATCGCATTCGAGCAGGCTTCTTGCCGGAGCGAGCTCCGGTCGAGGACCGATTGCGGGAGCTCTCGACCTCGACCCTGTCCCTCGAAGGCGACGGAGCCGTGCTCGAGCGCGGACTGATCTACCTGGTCCCGCTCGACGAGGAGCTCGACCTCCCTCACGACATTCGGGGGCGTTTCAATCCGCGCAGCTCGACCGGCCGCTGCGACCTGTTCACCCGCGTCCTCGTCCCCGGGCACCCGCGTTTCGACGAGACCCCGGCCGGCTACCGCGGACGGCTGTGGCTCGAGATCGCCCCGCTCTCGTTCCCGGTTCGCCTGCGGCGCGGGGACCGGCTCTGCCAGCTGCGGCTGCAGGACGGACCTGCCGCCCTGAGCGAGGAGGAGCTGCGTGCGGTCTACCGGGAGACGCCCCTGTGCTTCCAGGGCGAGCGGGCCCTCGGGGAAGACGAGGTCCGCTTCGACGGGGACGGAGCCCTCGAGCTGCGCATCGGCCTCGAGGGTCGTTCCCCCTGCGGCTGGCGGGCGGCCCTCAACACGGACGTGCTGCGCTTCGCGGCCATTGGAGAACACCTGCCCGAGGCCTTCTGGGAACCGGTATCGGCCCAGGCCGGACAGAGCATCCTGGACCCCGGACGCTTCTACATCTTCGCCAGCAAGGAGCGCATCGCGATCCCTCCGCACCTCGCCGCCGAGATGCTGCCGATCGACGTCGGCATCGGGGAGCTGCGCAACAACTACGCGGGCTTCTTCGACAACGGCTTCGGATGGCACGCCGAAGGCGAACGGGGACGCGGCACGCCGGCCGTCCTGGAAGTTCGCGCCCACGACCTCCCGTTCCTGGTCGAGGACGGACAGGTCTTCTTCCGGCTACGCTTCTACCGCACCCGGGGCGTCCCCGATCGCCTCTACGGAGCCGGACGCAAGCACTCCTACAACGACCAGGATCTCACCCTGGCCCGCCCCTTCCGACCGAGCCGAGCCCACTGACTCACGCTCACGTGCCAC
>JAUIEE010000527.1 GCA_030428965.1 bacterium
CGGCTGTCGGGTCGAGGACACGATGGACCGGGACGGGCGCCGCTGGGCGCGCTTGTCGGTGCTGGATCCGTCCGCGTCCTTCGTCTTGGAGGTACAACCGTGAGAACCCTGTTCGCTCTCTTCCTCCTGATCGGTTCCGCCCGGGGGCAAGCAGCCACCGAGGAACGAATCGCGGGACACCCCTACCGCAAGCTCGAGACCCGCGAGGCGACCCGCGCGCGGATGATCCAGCTCTTGCAGCCCTCCCGGGCCATCTGGGGGGACTGGCACCTCCTGACGCCGTTTCCCTACGCCGGCCACGACATGGGGGAGCTGGCGCGACCGAACGAGCCCGAAGGCGAGCTGGAGAAGATGACCGTGGGAGGGCCGGGGCCCGACCTCACGCGCACCTACGAAGGCAAGAACGGCCACCCCGCGGCCTGGGAGAACCTGGGCGACATCGCCAACCGGATGCTCGACCTGCACGTGTTCGAGGATCCCGAGCTCAACGACTTCGCTGCCTGCTACCTGTACGTGCCCGTGGAGGCGGAGGTCGAGGCGCGCCTGGACGTGACCTGCGGCAGCGACGACGGCATTCGCCTGTGGCTCAACGGGGAGCTCTTGCTCGACAACGACGCGGCGCGGGGCCTCGACCCCGAGGCCGAGCGCCTGACCCTGGCCTTCGAGCAGGGAACCAACCACGTTCTGGTCAAGATCTCCGAGGGGGTCGGGGGCTGGGCCTTCCAGATCAACACCCGTTCCCAGTTGAGCGGGGAGACAGATGCGCTGCTGCAGTACTACCTCGACCGCGACTTCCCGCCCAACGAGGAGCGAGCCTACTACCGCGCCTTGACCCTGCCGGTGCCCGACGATCTGGCCCTCGAGGTGGGCGGACTGGACTTCTTCGCGAACGGAGATCCGGTCGTCTGCACCCGCAGGGGCGACGTCTTTCGCGTGCGCGAGGCCTACGGCGTTCCCCCGACCCAGGCGCGCTACGAACGCTTTGCCCGAGGTCTGCACGAGCCCCTGGGGCTGAGCGTGCGCACCGAGGGAGACCTCGAAGCGGTCTACTGCGTCCAGCGCGCCGAGCTGACGCGGCTGGTCGACGAGGACGGTGACGGTCGCGCGGACCTCTACGGCACCTACTCCGACGCCTGGGGCATCAGCGGCAACTACCACGAGTTCGCCTTCGGACCGCGCTTCGATCGGAACGGCGACGCCTGGGTGACCCTGAACGTCGGCTTCTGCGGCGACCTCGGCAAGTCCCTGGTGCCCTACCGGGGCTGGGCGGTGCGCATCGACGCCGAGGGAGAGCTGACCCCCGTCGCCTCCGGGCTGCGCTCGCCGAACGGCTTTGGCGCCAACCTCGAAGGCGAGATGTTCTACGTGGACAACCAGGGCGACTACGTGGCGACCAACCGCCTGTCCCACCTGCGCCAGGGATCCTGGCACGGACATCCGGCCAGCCTGCGCTGGCGTGAGGACCTGTCCGGACCGGACGAGCGTCCCCAGCGCGAGCCGGCCACGGTCTGGTTTCCCTACCGCAAGATGGGGCAGTCCGTCGCCGACCTCGTGGTGGCCGACACGGGCGGTGCCTTCGGTCCTTTCGCCGGGCAGTTCTTCACCGGCGACCAGACCCTGGCGCTCGTCATGCGTGCCTTCGTGGAAGAGGTCGACGGCGTCTGGCAGGGAGCCTGCTTCCCGTTCCTTTCCGGGCTCGACTGCGGCGTGAACCGCCTGGGCTTCGCGCCGGACGGCTCGCTCTTCGTCGGCCAGACCGACCGCGGCTGGGGCTCCGTAGGACGCAAGCCCTACGGGCTGCAGCGCGTCGTGTTCAGCGGCGAGACTCCCTTCGAGATCCGCGAGATGCGCGCCCACGCCGAGGGCTTCGAGCTGGAGTTCACCTTGCCCCCCGACCGCTCGTCCGCCCTCGATCCCGACTCCTACGGCCTCATCAGCTACACCTATCCCTACCACGCGGCCTACGGAGCTCCCGAGACCGACACCGTCGAGCTCGAGGTCACGGCCGTGCGCGAGCTTTCCGGGGACAGCGTGCTGCTCGAGGTGCCCCACCTGCGCGAGGGCTACGTCCACGAGCTGGTCGCTTCCGGAGTCCGCGACCGCGACGGCGATCCGCTCCTGCACCCCGAGGCCTACTACACCCTGCAGCGCGTTCCCGGACGGAGCCGACCCGAGGCCCCGCTGTCCCGCGTCCTGTTCCTGACCCACTCGGCGGGGTTCCAGCACGAGGTGACCCGGCGTGAAGACACGATGGAGCTGTCCACGGCGGAGGAGGAGCTGCTCGAGGCCGCGGCGGGACGCTTCGAGGTGCAGTCGACCCAGGACTGCCGGCTCCTGGGACCCGAGAGCCTGGCCACCTTCGATGCGGTCGTCTTCTGCACGACGGGCGACCTTCCGATCGACGAGGTCGGCCGCGAAGCCCTCGTGGAGTGGATCGGAAACGGAGGCGCCTTCATCGGCGTGCACTGCGCCACGGACACCTTCAGCGAGTTCGAAGCGTATGGCGACATGCTGGGAGCCTCGTACCGCGGCCACCCCTGGAACCAAGGGGTGCGAGTGCTCAATCGGGACCCCGACCATCCGATCAGCGCGCACCTGGGCGAGTCGTTCGAGATCACCGACGAGATCTACCAGTTCGGCTTCGGGGCCCAGCCCCTGCGGGTCCTGTTGTCCCTGGACCCCGACTCGGTCGACCTGTCCCTCGGTGAGCGCGCCGACGGCAACTACCCTCTGGCCTGGACGCGGGACTTCGGTCGGGGGCGAGTCTTCTACACGGCCCTGGGGCACAGCGCCGAGGTCTGGGGGCGTGAGGACTTCCAGGAGCTCCTGATGCAGGGCATCGCCTGGGCCATCGACGGCCCCGACCTGGG
>JAUIEE010000528.1 GCA_030428965.1 bacterium
CCGTCGGAGTGAAAGAGGTGCAGGTACCCGTCCAGGGCCCCACGATCGTAGACGCACTGGATGCGCGGGCCTCCTTCACCCCAGTTCCAGATCCAAGGCCCCATCTCGACGTTGCCGTTGAGCTGGAGCCCGCGCCCGAGCAAACCACCCGGACGCTCCACCTCGACCCACTCGTAGGTTCCTGAGCGTTGTTTGTCGACGGAACCGCTCTTGCGATAGAAGGTCCATTCGCCGGAGCGGTGTCCGTCCTGATACTTGCCCTCCCCGCTCTTCTTGCCCTTCTCGCTGTAGGTCTTCCATGACCCCGAACGCAGGCCATCCTTGTAGGGCCCGGCCTCCTTACGCTTACCGTTATCCCAGCGATAGACCCACTTGCCCGTCTTGAGCCCCTGCTCGTACTTGCCCTCCGAAGCCAGCTCGCCGTTGGGGTGAAAGCTCCGAAAAGGGCCGTCGTAGGTCAGCTCCCCGGAGCCAGGCACGACCTCGCACTCGATGCGGACGGTCCCGTCCTCGTAGAACTCACGGTGCTCTTCTCCGGTCGCGGTGGCGCAAAGCAAGGTCAGTAGGACACGCGGGGCACAGATCATGGCGCCCAGTGTATCTGCCCCCGGCTAGTCCGGGATCGCGTAGCTGGCGTCGGTCGGGCGCAGCGGTCGGTTCATCCAGAGGGGGCGCCTCAGGCCGCTCGGGCCGGGTGCCGGCTTGGTCTGAGCGAACCACTCCTCGAAGACCTCCCGGGACTTGTTCGTGTCGACGAACACGTCCGCGTAGCGATCGTCGGGGCGCGCCGGCTCGACCTGGACCTTCTGATGCCAGCAGTGCATCCCGCTGACGGGATCCGGCTGCACGGGGAAGGTCAGGTTCTGGTTGACGCCGGCCTCCTTCCACCAGATGCGCTCGGAGTCGGGGTCCGAGCTGGAGAAGGAGCCGAAGGGTTCCTTGACACGGAACAGGAAAGTGCCTTCCCCGCGCTGGATATCGACCAGGGACGAGGCCTGCTTCTGTCCGCCAATCTCGCGGTACAGGCGCCAGCGCCCCACGTGGTGGGAACAGGCGACGATGCCCGGGTGGATGCCTTCGGTCTCCCACACGCGCACGACGAAGTAGCCGATGCGGGTCGTCACGCGCGCCAGGCCGCCGCTCTCCAGCCCGAGAAGCCCGAGGTCCTCGGGATGCACCCAGAGGGGGTTGGTGTGGGAGATCTCCTGCAGCCACTTGGCGTTGCCCGAGCGCGTGTGGATCAGGGGCGGCAGGCGGAACGTCGGCAGCAGCACGCGATCGCCCGCGGCCAGGTCCATGTGCTCCCAATGCACCTGGGAACGAATGTGCGCGGGAATGGCGTTCTCGCCCCAGCCCCACTCTTCGAGGGTCGGAGAGTAGAACTCGAGCCCCTTGCTGGGGGTCCCGAAGCCTTGCTTGTGCTGCCCGTCGATCTCGTAGCCCGTGCCTTCCTCGACGTCGGCCTCGTAGCGCCGTTGACCCGCGTAGGGAACGTCGACGGCACCGTAGCGGCGCATGTAGGCCAAGGGATCGAGCCCTTCGGCCGCGGCCTTCTCGGGCAGGCCGGGAACGGAGTTCTCGAAGATGTCGGCGAAGTACTCGTCGATCGAGATGGGCTCACCGGGAGACTTCCTGGACTCGTAGTAGCGGCGAATCCCCAGGCTCCCGTCGGGGTCGATCTTCCAGGTGAGGTCGATCCAGAACTCGGCCTCCTCCCAGACCTCGCCCGGGTTGGCCTCGTGGGTGCGCTCGATCGTCTCGCCGTTCTCCTCGCGCCAGGTGCGCAGCACGGGCTGCCGAAACCCGATCCAGGTGCCCGCATGGGTCTCCTGGCTCATCACGTCGTGACGCTCGGAAGCGAGCCCCATGGGCAGCACGTAGTCGGCCCACTGGGCCGTCTCCGACCAGATGGGAGTGAGCGCCACGTGACAGCCGATGCGCTCTTCGTCCTCCAGCATCTCGATCCAGGAGCAACCGTCCGGATTGGTCCAGATCGGGTTGTAGACGCGCGTGAAGTACACGTCGACCTTGGCGTTCTGCTCCCGCAGGAGGTGGGGCAAGAGGAAGCTCAGCTCGTAGTGCGCCAGGGGATACTCGCGCGGCCAGAGCATCTCGTTCCAGCCGTCGTTCTTCGGCGGGTTGAGCGTCGGCTTGGGCACGAACTTGTCCCAGCTGTTGGGGTTGAGGCCTCCGGGTGTTCCGACGCTGCCGGTCAGCACGTGCAGGAACAGGAGCGAGCGCGCGACCTGCCAGCCGCCCAGGTTGCCGCTGGCCGTGTTGCGCCACAGGTGGCTCGAGAACTGCGAGCCGGCCCGCGCGATCTCGTCCGCCAGTCTTTCGACGGTGCCCGCCGGCACCTTGCACTCCTGGCAGGCGTACTCCGACGTGTAGGAGGCGTAGTCCTCGGCGATGCGCTCCAGGAAGCGCTCGAAGGTCGGCTCCGATCCGGAATCGCGAGCTTCCAGGTAGGCCTTCCAGTTCGTCCAGCGGCGCACGAACTCGCGATCGATCGCGCCGCGCTCGAGCAGCTCGCGCGCGACGCTGAGCAGGAGCGCCGACTCGGTCCCCGGCCAGCAGGAGACCCACAGGTCGGCGTGGGAAGCGGTGTTCGAGAGGCGCGTGTCGATCACGCCCAGGCGGGCGCCGTTCTCCTTGGCCCCCATGATGCGCTGGGCATGGGGGTTGAAGTAGTGGCCCGTCTCCAGGTGCGCCGACAGGAGCAGCATGAACTTGGTGCGGGAGTAGTCCGGCGATGGGCGGTCGGCTCCAAACCACAGGGCATAGCCGAGCCGGGCCGAGGCGCTGCACACGTTGGTGTGGGAGTTGTGCCCGTCCACGCCCCAGGCCTGGAGCATGCGCAGGACGAAGT
>JAUIEE010000049.1 GCA_030428965.1 bacterium
TTGTCGTCGCGCAGGAGTCGCAACACGAGCTTCTCGCCATGTACGGTCGGCAGCGATGACACCCTCGCCTCGACCCGGTCGCCGCCGCGGCCGACGATCTCGAGTCGGCCGTCCTGCGGAAGGCGTTTTTCAGCGATGTTCAGCCGAGCCATGATCTTCAAGCGACTCACGATCGCCGCTTGGAACTGATTCATCTCGGCCGGTGTGGGTTGACGTTGCAGCACGCCATCGATCCGGTAGCGAACCTGGAGCGTTCCCCCCATCGGCTCGATGTGAATGTCCGAGGCACGCATGTCGAGGGCCTCCTTGAACATGCGCGTCACCAGGCGGACGATCGGTGCATCCGAGTCCTCCTCGTCCTTGGCGCCCATGCTCTCGGCGACGCTCTGTTCGCCAGCCTGCCCGTAGTAGCGCCCCAGGGCCCGCTTGAGGGCGTCCGGGGCCGCCAGGGCGCACCCGACCTCGCACCCCAACATGAACGACAGCTGGTCGGCCACGATGGTCTTGAGCTGATCGTCGACGGCCACGATCAACTTGCCGTTCTTTTCGGCCACGGGCAGGAGCCCCTGGTCGGCCGCCAGCTCGGCGGGAACGCGATCGAGGACAGGCTGCGGCACGCGTCCCTTGTCGAGGTCCACGAAGGGCAGACCGTTGTGCTTGGCAACCGCCCTGGCCAGGGACTTCTCGTCGAGGTGCCCCAGCTGGACCAGCGCCTCACCGATGCGAACTCCGCGATTTCGCTGGTGGGCACGACCCTCCCGGAGCGCCTCCTCGGAGACGATCCCCGAGGAGACGAGCAACTCGCCGAGGCCCGAGGTCACCTCGTCTCCCCGAGCCGGACTAGGCGGACTAGGCGGACAGGATCAGTCCTGGCCACCGTCCACCGGGCGCTGGGGAATGCCGGGACGACAGACGCCAGAAAAGCGCACGAGCAGCTCTTCCTTGAGGGGGTGCCCGACGTCCAGCTTGACCAGACCGCCGAAGGAACCGTTGAGATCCTCGGGCAGTCCCTCCAGCCGCAGCCGCAGGTCCAACGAGCCGGGCTCTCCGGGCACGGGCTCGAGGGTCACCGACATGGCGTCCGCATAGGGGAACTCGTCGCCGCGCAGACCTTCGAGCCGGAAGGGCATGTCCGTCGCGAGCTTGAAGTCGTCGTGGCAGATGATGCGCGAGGTGCGGTCGATGGTCTGTCCGGGACGAACCATCCCGAACGAGATGAAGTTCGGGGAGGCGCTGACCAGTCCCGTGACCTGGGCCTGAACGAAGACGCGCACGTCGTACATCTCGACCGGAACTTCCGGATCGGCCTCTTCCTGCCCGGGCTTGGGGCTGTCGGTCACCAGGCGCAAGGGGTAGCTGCGCACGCCCTCGGGGATGCTCGGTCCCAGGGTGACCTTGACCTCCCAGGTCTTGGAGCGTCCTTCGCCGTCCGGATCGATCGGAACGACCTCGGCCGCGAGAGGTGCGACCAGGAAGGCGGGATCCGCCTCGAGCTTGAACGGATCGAGGAGCTCGCTCTTGATCTTGACGCTCTTCTCGACCTGATCCGCGGCGGAGATCTGGCCGAAGTTGACCACCGACTCTCCCTCGATCGAGAGGATGGGCAGGATGGAAGCGGACAGGTGGAGGTTCAGGAAGCCCTCGGCCGTGTTCGTGTAGAGGGTGATCGTCGACGAGAACTTCCCCTGCCGCCCATCGGTCTTGATGGCGGCTTCCACCTCGAACTGCTCGCCCGGGGCGATCGGCTCGCCGGTGTTGTAGAGCATGCGCTCGCCGCTCGGGGTGACCTTGCGCACCTCGGCCACGGTGCAACCGCAGGAAGGCTTGATGCGCTTGAGGACCAGGGGGTTCTCGCCCGTCGCGGCGAGCGTGAAGATCTTGGTGCGCTTCTCCCCTTGGGGCACCTCCCCGAAGTCGTGCTTCTGGGTGGTTCCCTCCGCGTAGGTCAGCGATCCGAAGGTCGACGGGTCGACCACGTCGAGTCCGCCATCGTCCACGTCGCCGTGGGCCCCATGGTCGTGGCCGTCGTCGGGGCCATGCTCCTGCTGCTGGCCCGCACCGGAGATCTTCTTGAGGTCGAAGCCGGTATCGAGCACCTCGGGCTCCCGATCTTCGCCCAGGGTTGCCACCGGGGCTTCCTGGGGCCGGGCAGCCACTTCGGTCGCCGGCTCGTCGCCCGGGGCGGCGGCAGGCTTGCCTTCGGAGGTACCGCAGCCGACGGCCAGGAGTCCGGCCAAGAGCCCGGAAGCCAGGAAAACAGCGTTCTGATTGGGTGAGGTCATCGTCGTCGTCTCGTCGTTCTCGAGGGGCATTGGAAACAGTCTAGTCCGGGGAAGCCGGGGCGACTACCGGGGCCCTGGGCTCCGGTCGCCGAGCGGGCGCTGGATCGCGGCATCGTCCCCCGGGGGACCTAGCCGGAATCCGGTGATCTTGGCGTCGATACGGGGTTTCTCGGGATGTCCGGTCTCGATCATGAGCCGGGCCAGGACCCGGCCTTGGACTTCGGGGGCGAGCCCATCGAAGAGCACTTCGACATCCCAGGCGTTGAGGGACGGGATCGGCCGGCTCGTGATCGTGGCGGTCCGCGCCAGAGGCGAGGGCTCGTCCGAGGTCATTTCAAGCAGGGAGACCCGGGGCTCCGCCAGCGTGAAGCTCGGGTCGTAGCCGGTCAGCCGGAAGGTCCGCGACGTCAAGCTCTCTCCGTCGAGCGCACCGAAATTGTGGATGGCCGGGCTGACCGCCACCGGACCCACGACTTCGACGTGGACGTGGGGGGACAACCGGAAGAAGTCGCCGGCAGCGTCGTCGGGGTTGACTCGATCGGTGACCAGGTAAATGGGGTAGGTGCGCTGGCCCTCGGGCAAGCCCGGTCCCAGCACGACCTCGACCGACCAGGCCCGGCTCCGTCCCTCCCCATCCGCCCGGCGCGGCGAGAGGCGGACCTGGACTGCGGGCGGCACCCCCTCCCCGGTCGCGCGCAGCTGGAAGGCCCGGTCGCCGACGCCTTCCACGTCGAACTGGACCTGCCCCGCTTCGCGGACGTCGATCCGGCCCGCGGAGAGAGGCCGGTCGAGCAGAGTGCCGTCCACCTTGGCCTGGAGCCAGGGACGCACCTCGGCCTCGAGCGTCACGCTCGTCATCCCCCCCGGCAGGTTGCCGAAGATCTGAATCTCCCGCAGGCTGCTACCCGCTTTGTCCTGGGTGTTGTAGGTGACCGGCATGACCAGCCGTGTCCCCGGCGCGATCGGGTCCCCTTCTTCCACGGGACGCACCTGGTCCCCCTGGATGGCCTGCAGAGACGCGACCGTACAGCCGCAATCCGAGCGCACCTTCTGCACGACGAGGGGCTCTTCTCCACGGACCTCGAACTCGAAGCGGTGCTCCAGCCGCGCCCCTTCCCAGACCTGGCCGAAGTCCTGGCGCGGACGCGCACACAGGAGCCGGGCCGCCGAGGCCTCCCAGGCCCCTCGCTCGGCCTCCGCGCGGGAGGTGACGCCGCGCCCATCGGCGTCCTGGCCGCAGGCGAGGGCTCCGGTTGCCAGGAACAAGAGGCCGGGGATTCGGAGGGCGGGAGTCATGTCGGGTCGGGCCCTAGGGGCGGCCCGAAAGATCATGTCCCCTGGCCAGCCCGTCCATTGCAAGAAACACGGGGTTTGGGGTCGAACCCGGGCCCGGAAAAGCCCCTCGGGAGCCGCCTTCATTGCGCGGACGGCCGGCTCCCTTATGCTCTCCCGCCCCCATGGGCCTCTCCAGAATCCTCATCGTGCTCTTCGGGGCCCCCATGTTGGCCGCGTGCGTCGGCTGGAGTCCGGCCCCCGAGGATTGGGTCGCGATCGGGTTCCGGACCCCCGAGACGACCCTGAAGACTTTTCAGACCGCCATCGCCTCGGACTACCCCACGCTCGAGTATCGCTGCCTTTCCTCCGGCCTCAGACGCAGGGAGCAGCTCCGGGGGGAGATCGCCTACCGAGAGTTCCGTGATCGCCTGGCCAAGGAGATCCCGTTCTTCAGGAGGATCGCCACGGCCGAGGTGATCGAGATCACCGAACTGGGCCCCGATCGGCAACGGATTCTGGCGGAAGTTTCCGCGTTCTTCGTCGAGCGACGGTTCCAGATCGATTTCGTGCGCGAGGACTATTTCGAGACCTGGCTGGGAGACGAGCCCATTGACGACGAGGGCGGTAACTTTGACCAGATGGTCTGGCGACACCCCAAGGACCCGCGCCGGATCCACGCCGAGGTCGAGAGCCAGTGGGACGAGACCGAGCTCACCGAGCTGCGCATCGGACGCGAATGGAAGATCGACGCTTTCGCCCAGGTCGAAAGCCCCTGAAGGAACCGAGCCGAATGAAGAGCGAGCCCAGGAAGACGCGCAAGAAGAAGGGGACATCCAAGAAGGCCCGGGGCTCGCGCTCCAACCGCAAGTACGTGTTCCCCTTCCGTCAGGGCAAGGCGGAAGGCGGCAAGGGCGACAAGAATCTCCTGGGGGGCAAGGGTGCGAACCTGGCCGAGATGTGCAACCTCGACCTCCCGGTGCCGCCCGGATTCACGCTCTCGACCGAGCTCTGCACCTGGTTCTACGAACACGGCAAGAAGTACCCGCTCACCCTGCGCGCCGACGTGGCCAAGGCCCTCGCCCGCCTCGAGAAGGAGATGGGCAAGCGCTTCGGGGACGCGCACAACCCGCTCCTGGTGTCCGTGCGCTCCGGCGCCCGGGTCTCCATGCCGGGCATGATGGACACGGTCCTCAACCTGGGCCTCAACGACGAGACCGTCGGGGGGCTGATCCAGCGCACGGGCAATGCCCGCTTTGGCTGGGACGCCTACCGGCGTTTCGTGCAGATGTACGGAGACGTCGTGCTCGGGATCCGGGCCCACGGAGAGGAGGACGACCCCTTCAGCGAGGCCCTGGAAGCGCTCAAGCGCAAGCGCAAGGTGAAGGAGGACACCGACCTGTCGGCGCAGGACCTCGAGGGGCTCGTGGCGACCTACAAGGAGCTGGTGCTGAAGCACACCTCCCGCCCCTTCCCCGACGACCCCATGGATCAGCTGTGGGGAGCCATCGGCGCCGTGTTCGACTCGTGGCACAACGAGCGCGCGGTCCTGTACCGGCAGATGAATTCGATCCCGTCGGGCTGGGGTACCGCGGTCAACGTCGTGGCGATGGTCTTCGGCAACCTCGGCGAAACCTCGGGCACGGGGGTGGCCTTCACCCGCGACCCGTCCAACGGCGAGAAGCGCTTCTACGGGGAGTACCTCATGAACGCCCAGGGCGAGGACGTGGTCGCGGGAATCCGCACCCCCCACCCGATCGCCGAGCTGAAGCGCAGCTCCCCGAAGGCTTGGAAAGAGCTGAACCGGATCCAGAAGCTGCTCGAGAAGCACTACCGGGACATGCAAGACCTCGAGTTCACCATCGAGGACGGCAAGCTCTACATGCTCCAGTGTCGCACGGGCAAGCGCACCGGAGCCGCGGCGGTTCGTATCGCGGTGGACATGGTGCGGGAGGGGCTGATCAAGAAGGAGGAAGCGCTCCTGAGGGTCGAACCCGAAACGCTCAACCAGCTGCTGCAGCCGATCTTCCATCCCGAGGATCAGGAGCGCGCCCGCGAAGGGGGACGCCTGCTCACACGAGGGCTCAACGCCGGGCCCGGTGCGGCGACCGGCCGCATCGCCTTCACGGCCGGAGACGCCGAGCAGCGGGCCAAGGGCGGCGATCCGGTCCTCTTGGTGCGCAACGAAACCTCGCCGGAGGACATCCGCGGCATGCAGGCTTCGACCGGCATCCTCACGGCGCGCGGCGGCATGACCAGCCACGCCGCCCTGGTGGCACGGCAGATGGGCAAGGTCTGCGTGGCCGGTGCCGGCGAGCTGCAGATCGATGCCAAGAAGCGTGTCCTCCAGGTGGCCGGGCGCACCCTGCGCAACGGCGATTGGTTGAGCCTGGACGGAAGCACCGGGGAGGTCTTCGAGGGGAAGCTCGAGACGCGCCCTTCGGAGGTGTACGAGTCGATCTTCAAGAAGACCCGCAAGCAGCCCAGCGCCCTGGTCCAGGCCTTCGACAAGCTCATGCGCTGGTCCGACAAGGTGCGCAAGCTCGGCGTACGCACGAACGCCGACCAGCCGGATCAGTGCCGGACCGCGGTGGCCTTCGGCGCGGAAGGCATCGGGCTGTGCCGGACCGAGCACATGTTCTTCGAGGGCGAGAAGATCCTGCCCTTCCGGGAGATGATCCTGGCGGACTCTCCCGCGGACCGGGAGAAGGCCCTGGGCAAGCTGCTGCCGCTGCAACGCAAGGACTTCGAGGGCATCTTCAAGGCCATGGGTCAACGCCCGGTGACCATCCGGACCCTGGATCCGCCCCTGCACGAGTTCCTGCCCCACGAAGACGAGGACGTGCGCGCGCTGGCTTCCCAGCTCGGGCTGAAACCCGCCCAGGTCCAGGCCAAGATCGATTCCCTGGTCGAATTGAACCCGATGCTGGGTCACCGCGGCTGCCGACTGGGCATCAGCTTCCCCGAGATCACGCGCATGCAGGCGCGGGCGATCTTCGAGGCCGCGTGCAACGTCGCCCGCCGGGCCAAGAAGAAGCCCCGACCCGAGATCATGATTCCCTTGGTCGGTAGCCCCAAGGAACTGGCCCTGCAGGCGGCCGAGATTCGAGCCGTTGCCGAGGAGGTCTTCACACACAAGAAGATGCGTTTGCCCTACCTGGTTGGCACGATGATCGAGCTGCCGCGGGCGGCTCTCGTCGCCGATCAGATCGCGGACCACGCGGAGTTCTTCTCCTTCGGCACGAACGACCTCACCCAGACGACCTATGGCATCAGCCGCGACGACGCAGGCAAGTTCATCCCCTCCTACGTGGAGAGAGAGATCTTCGAAGCCGATCCCTTCGCGCGCCTGGATCGCAGCGGTGTGGGACGCTTGATGGACCTCGCCGTGCGCGACGGCCGGCGCTCACGGGCCAAGATCAAGCTCGGGATTTGCGGCGAGCACGGCGGCGACCCGAGCTCGATCGAGATCTGCCAGGAGCTGAACCTGGACTACGTCTCCTGCTCCCCGTTCCGGATCCCCATCGCACGGCTCGCGGCCGCCCAGGCCGCCCTGCGTTCCTAGGAGCTCTGCACCGATGGCCGGGCGAGGGAGGTTGCTGGGGACCGCCATCTCCCTGGGATTGTCCGCCTGCGCGACTTCCCCCCCCATCGTGGATGAGCCGCCGGTCGAGCTCTCGCTGACGCAGTTCGCGGGCACGAGCTTGACCGGTCCCCAGGAAGAGGCCCCGGGTCCGGGGTCAATGCTTCCGCTGCAGGTGCGCTGGAGCTACGTCGAGCGCCTGCCCCTGGCCGAGCTGGAGCCCCTCAGCGCCTACGCCGACCGGATCGTCGCCCCCGGCAGCCCGACTCCCCTGGGAACCATCGCCGGGCTCTCCGGCGAAGCGTTCCTGCACGCTGGTGGAGTCCTCTGGCCCGAGCCCCTGTGGGAACGCCGTCAGGCTACGGCGCTCCTGCCGGGCAGCACGGCGGCCTTCCAGGCGCGCTCGGTGGATCCCGAGAACGGCCTGCGCTCGGTGTGGCACGAGGCCTCCGTCGAGATCACGCGCTTGCCGGGCGGCCTCGAGGTTGCCGTGCGGCTCACGGGTGACGTGCTCGAGCAGCTGCCGATCCCCTCGGACGCGGATGCGGACGCGCGGCCGGAAGAGGAATGGAGACAACGCGAAGAGCTGCTGCACCTGAACGTGGCCCCGCGCATCGGAGAACCCCTGCAGCTGGCCCTCGCCGCGCCGACGCGGCGCTTCCTCGGGGGCGGCCTGATCCTCACCCTCGAGCGCCCCGCGCTGCTCTCGGCCGTCGAAGCGGATCGAGCCCGCGACGAGCTGGGCCGCGAGCTCGACGTGACCCGGGAGGAAGCGGTACCCCTGGAGCCGACAGAGAGACGCGACCTGTGGATCCGGAGCGTCTTCGCGGCCCTGGCCCGGGAGCCGTCGCGGCGTTCGGCCCTCTCGGTGTTCGCCGAAAGAACCGGGGCGCCCCTGGCCGGCGACCTGGCCCTCGTCGCCAGCCAAGAAGCGCTCGCATCCCTCGCGGACCGCGTCGAATCCGCCCGCCCGTCCCTGGGCTCGGACGAGCCGGGCTGGTGGCTCACGCACGAAAGCTGGATGTGGCTCACGGACCGGGCCGAGCGGGAAGACGTTCCCCTCGAAGCGGAGCTCGTGTCCGTCCTGCGGCGCCACGCGGGAGCCGTAGCTCGTTTCCCCGACATCGCCCGGGAAGCGGTCGCCGAGAGCCCGGGCGCGGACGAGCTCGAAGAACGACTGGTACGGGAAAACCGCACGTTCCTGCACGACAGGAACCCCACCGTGCGCGTGCGCGCCTTCGACTGGCTCTCGGCCCGACGCGAGGCTCCGGAGGGCTACGACCCGCTCGCCCCGAGGTCGGACCGACGAGCTGCCCTGGCACGAGCCGAGGAGCAGCGTTGAGCCGCGGCCAGGCCCGTTCGGCCCTGGGTACCATCGGGGTCGGAGTCCGTGAACTCCTGGCCGTGCGCTGGGTCCGTTGGCTGGTTCTCTTCGGCCTCGTGCTCGTCCTGGGTCGCCTCTTCTTGGAGTTCGCCCTGGCCCGCACCGTCAGCGTCCTCGCCTCCCAGCGCGAGCTCGAGTGCCACTGGGAGGAGCTCGAGCTCTCGCTCCTCGGTGGCCGCGGCGAAGTGCGACGACTCGAGGTGCGCGCCCGGGAAGCGGATCGGGAGCGACCCCTTCTGCTGGAGGTCGAGTACGCGGTCTTCGATCTCGGCATCCTCGATCTCCTGCGGGGCCGACTCACCATCGAACGGGTGGAGGTCGATGGTCTGGACGCCTACGTCGAGCGCGATTCGGAGGGCGAATGGAACCTGGAGCGACACCTGGCTGCGGCCGAGACCCTGTCCGTGATCGAAGCCGACCCGCAGGCTCCGGCCTCGCGCGGCTCCGCGCCCGAAGCCCGTGACGGCCGAGCGCAGCCGTTCCGGCTTGCGCCTCCCCTGGCGGTGAGCGCCCTGCGCCTGCAGCACGCGCGACTGAACCTCGTGGACCACACCCAGGACCCGCCGGGACGGCATCGCTTCGAGGCCTCCTTGGGGCTCTCCAACCTGGGGATCGGCGAGCGCCCGGTACGGTTCACCCTGGCCCTGTTCGCTCAGGAGGTTCTCGACGGAGCGCACATCGACGGGGAGGCGCTGTGGGGTGAGGAGTCGATCCGACTTCAAGCGCGCCTTCAGGCTGGGGGCCTGCGTCCATCGGCCCTGGCCGCCTACCTCGCCGAGCTCGGCTGGGAAGCGCGCTGTGACTCCCTCGCCGCCCGGGGAGAGATCGCCCTCGAGGTCGCCGTGGAAGGACCCGACCGCGACCGAGTTCGCGCGGAGTTCACCCTGCGCGAGCTTTCCCTGGGCGCGGATGGCGGGAAGGACTTCGGCCTGGGCACGTTGCGCTTCGAGCTGAAGTCGTTCACCCGTGAGTCCGCGGCCCTCGGCCAGCTGTCCCTGGAGGGAATCCGAGCTCACCTCGCCCTCGAGGCCGACGGGGCCCTGAAGGTCGCCGGCCTGGCTCGGCTTCCGAGACCGGCACTGCCGGCGGCCCCGCCCGATTGGGCCGCCAGGCTCTCGAGCTGGCTGCGCCTCGGACAGGCGCAGGACCTGCCGAGCTGGTCGCGGCTGTTCCTGCGGGAAGATCCCACAGCCTACCCCTGGTCCCTGGCCGGGATCGTCGTGCGCGACGCTCGCTTCGAGCTCAGCGACAGGGCCATCACGCCGCCCGTCGACCTGGCCTGGATCGTCGATGAGGTCGAGCTGGGTTCCCTCGAGCACGCCCCGGCCTCCAGCCGGGAACCTGTCCCGCTGCGGGCGAGCTTCCGGTCACCGGGCGTGATCGAGAACGTGCGCGTCGAAGGAGAGCTGCAGCCCCTGGCTCCCTCCCGCCGCCTGGATCTGCGCATCGAGGGAGAAGGCATCGGGCTCTCGGCCGTCAACCCCTACCTCGGCCAGGCCGGACTCGAGCGTGCCCTCGAGCAGGGAAGCTTCCGGGCGCGCCTGTTGGCGGAAGCCGACACCGACGAGCGGGGACGGACGGAAGGGTGGCTCCAGCTGGAGGAGATCGCCCTGGGGGAAGAGTCCGAGCTGTTCGGAGTGCGCAACGTGGGCGTACGCGGCCTGGTCCTGGACCCTTCGGAGAACCGCTGCGAGATCGGGGAGGTCCTGATCGAAGGACCGCGCTTCGTCTTGAGCCGCGACCCGAGCCGCGGGCTGCTCGCCTTCGGCCTGCGCACGGGGGGCGGTGCCGCCGACGCCGCGCCGCGAGGCAACGCCCTCGCCCAGCCAGCCGGGGACGAGGCTGCGCACGCCGAGACCCCGGAGCCGCCCCGGATCGAGATCGGCCGCATCGCCTGGCTCGGCACGCGGGTCGACTTCGTCGACTCCACCCTCGATCCCCCCTCACGCTTCGCCATCGAGGAAATGGGCTTCGAGGTGAAGGGTCTCTCCCTGGGCGGCTCGCCGGAGCGCCCCGATCCTCCCCCCGCCAGCTGGAACGCCCGGCTCCGCATCCCCGGGGTGATCGATCTCCTGAGCGGCGAAGGCACGCTGCAACCCAGCGCGGGCAGCTTCGACCTGGACGGACAGGGGGTCGTGGAAGGCAGCGGCCTGACCGGGCACTTGACCGCCCCCTATCTCCAGGCCCTCTCGGTGGCCCCCGAACTCGCGGACGGCCGCTTCGAAGCCAAGCTCGGGGGCAGCCTGCGGGCCGGAGCCCTGGGGTGGTCGGCGGACCTGCGCCTCGCCGACGTGGCGCTCTCCGATCCCACCCGTGAGCTGGCGGCCCTCGGAGAGCTCGAGGTCTCCGGGCTGCGCCTCGGCGCGCGCCCGCGGATCGAACGTCTCGTGGTGTCCGGGGCTCAGCTCCGGGCCGAGCGCGGCGAGGACGGCTCCCTGGCCCTCTTGGGCGTCAGAATCTTGCCGCCACCACCGGTTGACCCCGCACAGCCGCTCTCCGAGCCCCAACCGCTGCAGCTGCCCGAGTTGCCGCCCTTCGAACTGGGCGAGCTCGACCTTCGGGGCACGCGCCTGCACTGGATCGACCGGGCCGCCCGACCTGCGGTCGACGTCGTGCTCGAACTCGACCTCGCCGCCCGGGACCTCGACACGACCTCGGGGAAGCCCGGCCCCTTCTCCCTGCGACTCGGGGCCTCCGCCTGGCTCGATGCCCTGAGCCTCGAGGGCTCGCTCGAGTTGACCGGGGAACGCTGGCGAATCGCGAGCCAGTGCAGCCTCGACACCGGATCCGAAGCCGGCACCCTGGCGGGGTACCTGCCCGCTGGCCTGATCCCCCTCGCGAGCCGACTCGAGGTGCAACCGGAGCTCGTGCTCGAAGGGCGACCCGAAGGAGGTCTGGGGGCGACAGCGCGCCTGGCCTCGATGAGCTGGCGCTCGGCGACGTCCGAGCTTCCCTGGCTCGGCTGGGAGGAGATCGAGCTGTCCCTCGAGCGACTCGACCCGGCCCGGGGCGTGCTCGAACTCGGTCGGCTCACAGGTCGCGGGCTCGAAGTCTCGCTCCAGCGTGCGAGGGAGGGAGGCTGGCGAATGTTCGCCATGGAGATCGTCCCCACGCAAGCAACCTCGCACGTCGGCAAGGGCTGGAGTCTTCCTCCCCTACCGGACATTCCCGTCGACAGCTTCGTGCCCACGCGCATGACCTGGGAAGGAGGTCGCTTCGACCTGGGACTCCGGGTCGTCGACGCCCAGCTCGGAGATGGAGCCCGCCCGATCGAAGTCGCCGCCGAGCTCACCCTCGACGGACCCGAGCAGGTGTTCCCGACCGACGACGAGGCCCCACCGCTGAGAGTGCGGTTGCAGGCCGGGGCCCCCGGTCTCGTCGAGCGCGCGGACTGGACGCTCGACCTGAGACCGTTCGCGGACAGCCCATCGGCCCGGACCAGCGTCGAGGCCACAGGTTTGCAGACCACCCGGCTGGCGGAGTTCTGGCCCTGGACCCGGGGACAGCTCCAGGGGCTCATGGACTCCGGTGAGCTCACGGGGAAGGCCTCCATCGATCTCGACGTGCGTCGCGCACGTCCCTTCGAGATCGGGCTGTCCCGCCCGTTCGAGGCCGAGGCGCGCCTCTCGGAGCTGTACCTGAGGGCATCCCCCGACGGCCCCCTTCTGGCCGGGGTCGAGGCCATCGGGATCGAGGGCATTCGCATCGACCCCAAACGCAACCGTGCCCGCGTTCAAACGATCGAAATCCAGAAGCCCGTCGCGCGGCTGGAGCGCTGGGCCGATGGAATCGGAGCCCTGGGGGTCCGGTACCCGACCGGCGCGGAAGAAGCGCAGCCTCAGGAGGACGCTCCGCCGCCGAAGCGCCCGGAGCCCATCGCCCCCACCGACGACGAACCTCGCCAAGGGGGCGAGCTGTCCATCGACGAAATCCTCCTGGCTGGGCTCGACGTTCGTCTGGTCGACAGGAGCGTCGATCCGCCCCTCGTCCTGCCTCTGTCCGAACTGGATGGCGAGATCCGGCGCTTCACGACGCGCGCCCTGGAAGAGCCGCGACCGATTCTCTTCAACGCCTACCTGGGTTCCGGCACCCCCGAGGAAGCGGGGTCCGCCACGTTCGACGAGCTCACCTTTGCCGGCCAGCTCGCCCTGGTCCCCGCTCCCCAGGGTTGGACCAGCCTCGGCCTGTCCGGTCTCGATCTCTCCGCCTTCGCTCCCCTCGCGGCAGGCTACGGCATCGAGCTGGAGCAGGGCATCCTCGACCTGACCGCGCGGACCCGCTGGAAGGGAGACAAGGGGGCCAGGTTCGATTCGGCCATCACCTTCACGGACCTCGACTTGGCGGAGGAGGAAGGGGGCCTGCTGCAGGAGACCCTGGGCCTGCCCACCTCCATCGACGCCGTCCTCGCCCTCCTGCGCAGTCCGGACGGCGAGCATCGTTTCCAGGTCGGCTTCGGCCTCGGCCCCGACGGAATCCATCAGCGTGAGGTCCTCCTGGCCGCCACGCGGACCCTGGCCGGGGTGATCGGTCGCGCCGTGGCCAGCGCTCCCCTCAAGGTCGTCGGAAACTTCGTTCCCCTCGGGAGCGCCGACGCATCCCGGGTCTGGCAGCTCGAGTTCGCCCCCGGCTCGAGCGACCTGACCTCCTCCTCGCGGGAGCTGCTCGAACAGCTGACCCCCAGGCTCCAAGCCCACCCCCGCACCGAAGTGCTGTTGCAAGCCGAGCTCGGCGCCCTCGACGTCGAACGCACTTCGCTCCTGGCGAACCCGCGTCCCGAGGAGTGCCTGGAGCTCGTGACCGGCGTCCGCCAGCGGCGCAAGGAGTGCCAGCGGCGCAGGGACGTCGCCGCCGCCCAGGCCCGATCCCTCCTGGCCCTCGGCCAGCGGACCGACGCCCAGGCCGCCCTCGATCAGGTCCGGGCTGTGGAGCTCGAGCTGTTCCAGGCGGACGCCGACCTCGAACACTACCTCGACGTCCTGCGCAAGGACTCCGAGCGCGAACGCCTCAAGCGCACGCGCCACGCCAGCCGACTCCTCTCCCAGGCCCGCCTCGAGAACGTGCGGCGCTTCCTGGCCGAACGACGCAGTCGACCGGGGGCCGAGGAGTTCGAGCTGCGCCCGCCCCGCCGCGATGCGGCCCCGGGTTTGAGCGAGGGGCGCGTCTTGCTCGAGCTGCGCGAACCCTAGCCGATGGGGCCGGACTGGAGACGGTCGAGCATGCGCAGGATCAAGCGTGAGACACGCCGAATCTTGTCGTAGTCGATCTTCTCCACGGTGTCGGTCGGCTTGTGGTAGTCGGCGTGGACGTCGCTGAAGAGGAAGGCCACGGGAATGCCGAGGTTGCGCGCGAAGTTGGCGTGGTCGGACCGGGACCAGTAGTCGTCGCATCCCTCGAGCTGATCGAAGCCCTCCAGGGGTGCAAAGGCCTCGGCCATCTTCGTCATCGCGTTGTACTCGGGGCGCGCCTCGGTCGGGGTGATCAGGAGCGAGTCAGGCGCGTTGCGGCTGATCATGTCGAGGTTCAGGTTGAGCACGGCCCGATAGCCTTCGGGCAGGGTCGGATTCTTGGTCCATGCGTAGGAACCCTTGAGCCCCTTCTCCTCCCCTGAAACCCACAGGAACAGCACCGAGCGCTCCATCGGTCCGTAGGTCGCCAGGGCCTCGGCCAGGGCCATGAGGGCCACCGTGCCCGAACCGTTGTCGTCGGCACCGTTGTAGATCTCCCCATCCCGGGTCCCGACGTGGTCGTAGTGAGCCGACAGCACCATGACTTCGCGCTGCAGCTCGGGATGGGAGCCGCGCCACAGGGCCGCGACGTTCTCGAGCTGCAGCTCTTCCGCCTCACCGACGAGCACCCGAAGGTCGCGCAGGCGGCGCTCCAATCTCGCCCCGACCGCGGGCCGCTTGGCCTCTCCCGTCAGCTTGGCGGCTCCCGATGCGGTCAAGTAGATCTGGGGGAAGAGCGGCTCGGCGTTCAAGAGGTGAGTGCGCTCCATGTAACGCACCATCCGCCGCGCCATGAAGTTCAGGCTGCCGTCGTCCTCCTCGAAGGGAGCGCAGACGATCAGCCCCTGGGCCCCGTGTTCCTCGGCCCAACGGGCCCGGTCTTCGCGGGGCACCTCGTCGGAGGCCTCGACCAGGGCCCACGCTCCGTCCAGGGAAAGCCCCGGCCAATCGGACTCGGCACCTTGGCCGGCGAAGACCACAGGACCGCTCTGGTCCAGGGCAGCCACGCCGCTCGAGCCGAGGAAGTAATCGGCGCCGAACTCCAGGACCTCTTCGCCGTTCTCGGTCAGGACCCAAGCACCCGACTTCTCCAGATCGAGCTGGGCGCGCAACAGGCTGTAGTTGTGGAAGAAGCTCGTTCCCCCATCTCCTCCGGGCTCCAGTCCCAGACGCTGCATGCGCGCCCGCAGGAAGCGAGCAGCCACCTCGAGCCCGCGGCTGGGTGTGTCCCGACCCTCGAGCTCATCCGAAGCGATGAAGTGCAGGTCCGAGCGGATGTTCGTCGTCCGGATGACCTCGAGGGCGTTCTCGAGGGCCACGCTGTTCTTGGGAACGGGCGGATCGGTCAGGAGCGGGGCCAGAAGCAAGAGGGAGAGCATGGGCTTGGATGGGGAGAAGGGGGGCCGGCGTGGGGTTCGTAGTCTAGGGGCCCGGGGGAGACACCGATGGCGGTCCGTCGTTCGAGATGCGCAAACGAACGGATCCGTGGACGCTACCGGATCGCGAACGTGGATTGGGCAAGGGCTCGTTGACCGACGAGGTGTCGCCGAGAACGGGTCTCCAGCGGAATCCGTCGTCGGTCGCGCCCTTGCCGTCCACTAGTCCCGGTTCAGAAAGCGCTGGGTCGACTCGGCCACCCGATCGATGAGAATCTTGAGATCCGCCTCCTGGAACTTGTTCGCCAGGTCGTCGGTGTTCGCCTGGCACCAGGGGCACTTCATCTCCTCGAGGTGGAAGCGGATGTAGCCGTCGGGCCCCTCCTCCAGGGTCTTCGAGACGAAGCGCGCCAGCCAGTGCCTGGCGGGACAGCTCACGCGGCACTGGTTCCAAACGCGGCGCACGTCCAGATCCAGGATGCGCTGATCGCCCTCCTCGGCCAGGGCCAAGAAGTGCAACAGGTCGTTGCCCGACTCGCGCACGGCGGCCAGCTGACGCAGGCGCTTGAGGGCTCGAAACTTGATTCCCGCCACCGCGGTCTCGTCCCGCAACTGAAAGCGTTCCCAGGTGTCGCGGTTGCGCCAACCTCCCGAGAACAGGGCCTCGATGACGCACAGCCGCAGGAACTCATCCTGCTCCCAGGTCTCCTCGACCCAGTCCCGCAGGATCTGCACCAGGAGGTCGCGGGCGCGATCCGACAGCTCGCGGCCGCGCACGATCGCACTCGGTGTCTCGCTCTGGGTCGCCAGGGACTCCAATCCGGAGAACCCCTCGTCCTCCTCCGGAACCTGCAAGGTACGCGCCTTCTTGCGGCGCAGGTAATCGATCGTGCGGTTGCGGCAGATCCCGAAGAGGTACTGCTCGAAGCTGAAGTTGGAGTCGAAGTCGTCGATGCCGCGCACCGCACCCAGCAACGTCTCCTGGACGATGTCCTCGCTGGCCTGGAGGTCACCGGTCCTGCGACTGGCGTAGGCCAGGAGCCGTCCGCAGTAGGTCTGCTCGACGCGCAGCCACTCCTGGTCCTGGCGCGCCTGGAGCTGAACGATGTCGGGGCTCCACTCGCTCATGCTTGCAGCCCCACGGCCATGAGCACGAGGAAGGCGGTCAGTCCCCCGAGGAGGGCGAGGACGGTCAGGAACAGGCAGAGCCTCAGAAGTCCGCCCAGGGCCCCCGGCACTTCGCGCAGCAGGCGGTCGGCGACGCCCCCCACCCCGCGCAGGATGACCAGCACCGGTCCGGTGATCAAGGCACCCAGGATCTCGGCGCCCAGGGCCAAGGAGGCGACCAGGGTCGCCAACCAGCCTCCCTCGGTGCGGGGAGGAACGGGCACGGTTCCCCCCACCGGACCCGGACCGTAGGGAGCGGCCAGGAGGAAGCCTGGGGGCGCACTGTCACGCTCCTCCCGGCGCGCCGCAGGGCTCGTCTGGGGTGGTCCCTCGGGTCCAAGCCCCTCGAAGGAAACCACCTCCTCACCCAGATCCGTACCGGGCAGCTCGTCCGAGCCCTCCTTCGCGCCGGAGTCGGTCTTGCCCGTCACGCCATCCCAAACGCCGCGCGCAACCCCTACGGCCCCGCGCGCGAGCTCCGCCGCCGCGACCTTGATTTCGCTGGTGGCCTCGGCCGCCAGCGCCGCACTTCGCTGCGTCCGCTCACGGACCGGCAGCTCGCCCACGGCCTCACGTCCCAGGATCACCGAGTCCCCCTGGCGGGAGGGTTGCCCGAGGTCCACCAGGAGATCGTGCACCGACGCGTAGCGGTCCTTGGGGTCGAGCCGCAGACAGCGCTCGACCACGTCTCGGTAGTCGTCGGGGAAGTCCTCGGGAAACTCGGGAGGCGCGTCCGTCTCGCGCACGAAGACCGAGGAGCTCGAGGGGTTCTCGTAGGGCAGGCGGCCCGCCAGCGCCTCGAACAGGATGACCCCGAGCGAGTAGAGGTCCGCCCGGTGGTCGGCTCGGTTCTTGAGCATCTCGGGCGCCATGTAGTGGGGAGTCCCCCGCCCGAAGGACAGGGTCTGACGACCTTCCGTCAAGAGCTTGGCGAGGCCGTAGTCCCCGACCCGGGCCACGTCGCCCTTGATGAAGATGTTGCTCGGCTTGAGATCGAAGTGAGCCAGACGGCGGTCGTGCAGAGCCAGCACGCCCCGGCAGGCTTGGACGAAGTAGCGCAGGACGCTCTCGCGATCGAACTCCCCCCCCCGCAGCCGCCGGGCCAGGGTGTCTTCCCCGGCATAGCCCATGAT
>JAUIEE010000050.1 GCA_030428965.1 bacterium
GGGCAGCAGCCAGGCGAAGACGAACTGGAAGAAGGCGACCGAGAAAGTGCGGATCTGGTGGTAGCGGTTGTGCCGATACTTCATCAGCATGCGCGTCCCGAAGACCACGATCGAGAGCGTGTAGAGCACCCCGTACAGGAACCACTGGGAAGCGGGGTAGCCGGTCATGACCCGGGCTAGGGGATCGACGACGCGCACGAGTCCCGTGGGCTCGCCGCCGTCGGACGGGTGCCCGAGCATCTGGGGGTACCAGTAGAGGAGCACGTACAGGCCGGTCATCAGGATCCCGGCGATCCAACCGGCACCGCCGCGGGCCAGGAGTCCCCGAAAGAAGACGCCGTCGTGCTTGATGCCGGGCGTGGTGTCCTTGAAGTCGGCCCAGTAGTAGAGCATCGCGCCAGCGGAGGGCAGGCCGAAGGCCGTCAAGAAACCGACCCAGGTTCCGGCCAGCGAGCTACCGAAGACCTGGACCAACACCGAAAGCAGCCCCAAGCCGACCAGGGCCAGGCTGAACTTCTCGAGACCGCTGAGGGAGTCCTGGTGAACCGCGGCCGAGGTGGCGGGCTCTCCGAAGCCGACCTCCTCTTCGTCGAAGTCGTACTCGAGCAGCTTGGCGTCCATCATGAGAGTTGAGCCTTCAGGGCCGGGACCGCCTGGGTCAGGTGGGTTCGGTAGAACTCGGGATCGAAGTGGGCCTCCTCGAGGCGATCGAGGACCTCGTTCACGGGCCGCGCCTCGGCCAACCAGCGCTCACAGACCTCGTGCCTCCAGCGGGTCCCCATAACGTTGAACCCGATGACCTTGCCCCCCAGATGCACCACGCGGATGGCCACCTTCTCCTCGGGGTGTTGCCAGAAGAGGTTCTCCTCGTCGGGCACCCGTAGGTTGACCTTGCCGTAGGTCTGGTACTCGAGGTCGAGGAACTTGGCCGAGTTGAACCAGATGCCGGAGTCGTGGGTCCGCTCCTGACCCGACATCACGTCGCCGACCACCTCGCCCTGCATCTTGCCCGTGTACCACACCTGCTGGATCTGGTTGCGCTCGCCCTCAGGGGTTCGGATCTCCGCGCAGTCCCCGGCGGCGAAGACGTCGGGCACGCTCGTGCGCAGGCTGCGATCGACGAGCACCCCGCGCCCCAGCTCGAGACCGGAGCCCTTCAGCAGGTCCACGTTGGGAGTGACTCCGGCGGTCAAGCCGACCAGCTCGCACTCGATGCGGCGACCGTCCTTGGTCTTGACCGCGCAGCAGCGCCCCTGGCCGTCGTCCACGATCTGGTCGAGCTCCGTGCCCAGCAGCAGGTCGATCTTGGCCTCACGGATGAGGTCGTTGATCATGGCCGACTCTTCCGCCGGCAGGATATTGTTCCAGTAGGACTCCTCCCGCACCAGAAAGGTGACGCCGATGCCGCGGGAGTGCAGCATCTCGGCCAGCTCGATGCCGATCAGCCCTCCCCCCACGATCACCGCGTGTCGCGTGCGCTTCGCCGTCTCGTAGAGCTGCTTGAGGTCGTAGAGTCCCCACAGTCCCTGGACGCCCTGGAGGTCCTGCCCGGGCCAACCGAACTTGTTCGGCTTGGATCCCGTCGCGATCAGGAGCCTGTCGTAGGGAATCGCTCCTTGACCGTGGAGCTCGAGCTGCTTGCCCTCGACGTCGACTCGCGTCACCCAGGCGCGCACGAGGTTGATGCGATTCTCTTCCCAGTAGCTGTCTTCGAACGGCTTGGTCTCCTGGAAGCGCATGTGCCCCATGAAGATGTACATCAGGGCCGGGCGGGAGTAGTGGTACTTCGACTCGCCGGAGATGAGCGAGATCTTCCAGTCGGGGTGATGTCGGCGGATACGGATGGCCGCGGTCACACCGCTCACGCCGTTCCCAATGATGGCGATATGCATGCGCTTGGAGTCGTTGCTGTCGTGGATGCGGGGGTACCGTTCGCGCTGCGGGGTCCCTACGGCGGACTCCCCGAGCTGTGACCGCTTCGGTGGCGTTGCCCAGGATCCCGCACGTGCACGCGCATTCTAGCTAAGTCCCTTGGCGTCTTCGACTTAGGCAACTATCCTCCGCCGGTGCTCCATGTCGAGATCCAGAATTCAACGATCGACGGAGAGACCCGGCGCGCACGCTTGCGGTCGAACGGATCGGACCTGAGCTGGGAGCAGGTCCTCGTCGGGCTTTCGGCCGCGGACGATCCTCTCCCTGCGCGGCTGACGGAGTTCCTGGCGACCGTTCCCTACGAGGGCTACTTCTGGGAGACCCCACCCGTCGACGAATCCAAGCTGCAGGACCCGTTCGAGTTCGTCGTGATCGATAGCCCCAGCGTGGCCGCCCTGCGAGCCGACGCCAGCGACTTTCGCGCTCCTTTCGACCGGGAAGAGGACCTGGACGGGATCGTGTCCTTCTGGAACCTCGGGGGGGACGCCCTCCTGGTCGCCCCCAAGCCCCAGCCGAGCGCCCACGGCTACGCTCACCTGGCGAGCTTCGTGCGCCGCGCCCCCCGCAGCCAGGTGCTCGCCCTGTGGCGCGTGCTGGCCCGTTCGATCCGGGCTCGACTCGGGCCCCGTCCGCTCTGGGTCAGCACCTCCGGACTGGGCGTTCCCTGGTTGCACGTACGCCTCGACTCGACTCCCAAGTACTACCAGCACCGCCCTTATCGAGAACTGCCATGAGCGCTGCTTTGCCCTGGCCTCCCCCGGGATCCGGTCGGGAGATCGAAGTGATCGATGCCCACACGGCCGGCGAGCCGTTGCGCATCATCCTCTCGGGCTACCCCGAGCTGCCCGGCGCGACGATCCTCGCCAAGCGGCGCGCAGCCCGCGAGAACCACGATCGGCTGCGGCGGGTCCTCATGGGAGAGCCCCGCGGCCACGCCGACATGTACGGCTGCATCTTGACCCCCCCGGTCGAGGCGGACGGCGACGTCGGCGTGCTCTTCCTGCACAACGAGGGCTACAGCACGATGTGCGGCCACGGGATCATCGGCCTGGTCAAGGTCGGGCTGGAGCTGCGCCTCTTTCGGCCCCGCGATCCGCACTGCATCGAAATCGACACCCCCGCCGGCCGGGTACGCTCCCGGGCCGAGTTTGAAGGCGAGCGAGTCACGTCGGTCAGCTTTCGGAACGTACCGTCCTTCCTCGCCCGACGGGACGTCGAGATCGAGGTGCCGGGTCTCGGCTCGGTGCGCTGCGATCTGGCCTACGGCGGCGCCTTCTACGCCTTCGTGAACGCGGACGATCTGGGACTCGATCTCGAGCCCGGGCACTTCAGTCGCATCGTGGACCTCGGTCGCCGCATTCGGCGACAGTTCGAGCTCGAGGTGGACTTCCGCCACCCGGCGGGCGACGACGACCTGAACTTCCTTTACGGCACGATCTTCTTCGGCCCCCCGCGCTCCGGTGGGGACGAACGCAACGTCTGCGTCTTCGCCGACGGACAGGTGGACCGCTCCCCCACGGGCACCGGGGTGAGTGCGCGCAGCGCTCTGCTGCATGCGCGCGGCCAGCTCGCCCTGGGAGAGCCGCGCCGGTTCGAGAGCCTGGTCGGCACGACCTTCGATGTCACCCTGCTCGAAGAAACCCGGATCGATACCCAACTGGCCGTCGTACCAAGGGTGAGCGGAGCGGCGCACATCACGGGCCGCACGACCTTCTGGATCGGGGAAGACGACCCGCTCCAGGACGGACTCGTACTGCGCTAGACTGTCTCGATGCGCCTTCCCCTTGGCCCACGCGGGTTGTCTCTCGTCCTTGCGCTGCTCGCAGCTTGCTCGGACAGCGAGATTCGCATTCAAGCCCTCCAGTGGGAGCCGAACCCCAACCCGCGGGTTCCCCTGGCCCTGACGGTGCGCTTCATGACGGACCGTCCCACACGGGCCAGGGTCGTGCTGGACGACGGCGAACGTCCGCTGACGATCCAGAGGTCGGACGAGCTCGTCAGCATGCACGAGATCCTCGTGCTCGGCGTGCGGGCCGACACGCACTACAGCGCCACGGTCGAGGTCACCGACGAGAGCGGTCGCGTGCAGGTATCGCCCCCCTGGGCCTGGGAGACGGCCGAGCTGCCCGAGGGCTTTCCTCCGCTACACGTCACCGTTGCCCGGCCGGAGCTGATGGAGCCCGGCGTGACCCTGATTCCCGCCTCGCGCTGGCCGGGGCGCGGCGCCCTGGACCGGGACCTGGGGGCACTGGTCGCGCTGGACGCCTACGGGGACGTGGTCTGGTTCTACGACGCGCCGCACGCCATCTCCGAGGCGATGCGCAAGCGCAACGGAAACCTGCTCTATTACCACGGGACGAACGGGAACGTGGTCGAGATGGACATGCTCGGCAACGTCGTCCGGCAGTGGTACACGACGCGCATTCCCGGAACCGTCGCACCGCCCGACGGAATCCCGATCGACGCTTCGACCATCCACCACGAGCTCAAGGAGCTGCCCTCCGGCAACTTCCTGTGCCTGTCCACCGAGCTACGGCGCTTCGAGTCCTACCCCGCCAGCGAAGACGACCCGACCGTGCCGCGCTCGCCCTCGCGCGTCGTCGGGGACGTCATCCTGGAGTTCGATCCCCATGGACAGGTCCTCGGCCGCTGGTCCGTGCTCGACATCCTCGACCCGTACCGCATCGGCTACGAGTCCCTGGACTGGGGCTTTTGGATGGGGGTCTACGAGAACGTGCCCGAGGAGCCCTTGCGCGATTGGGCCCACGTCAACTCGGTCCAGTACGACCAGGAGGACCACGCCTTCATCGTCTCCAGCTACCACCAGGACGCGATCTTCAAGCTCGACATCGCCAGCGGAAAGCTGGTCTGGATTCTCGGCTTCCCCTCCGGTTGGGGCGAGCCCTGGCAGCCGTACCTGCTCTCGCCGGTCGGCGAAGGGCTCTACCCGTTCCATCAGCACGCGGCGCGCCTCACGCCCCAGCGCACGCTGCTCCTGTTCGACAACGGCAAGTACCGGGCGCTACCCTACGCCCCCAAGATGCCGCCGGAGGAGAGCTTCAGCCGAGCCGTGGAGTACGCCATCGACGAGGAGGCGATGGAGTTTCGCGAAGTCTGGAGCTACGGCGGCAGGCCGGGCGAGATCTTCTTCACTCCCTTCCTCGGAGAGACCGACTGGCTGCCCGTCAAGGGCAACGTCCTGATCACCGACGGTGGACGGGTGCGGCGTCCCAACGGCCTGCCCGGCGTCCACCCGGCCCATGGCCAGAAGTGGGCCCGCGTGCTCGAGGTCACCCACGAAACGCCGGCCCAGGTCGTTTTCGAGGTCGTCCTCGACGACGTTCAGTGGGGCTGGACCGTCTACCGAAGCGAACGCCTCGCGAGCCTCTATCCCGAGTGATGTCACGCCTTCCGATCCTCTGCCTGTTCTTCGTTCTCGGTGCCTGTCGGCCCAGCGCCGCCAAGGAGCCGGAGCTCTCGCGGCCCAGGAACATGATCCTCCTGGTCGTCGATGGACTGCGCGCCGACCACGTGGGCGCCTACGGCTACGCGCGGCCGACGACCCCCAACATCGACCGCCTGGCGCAGCGGGGCGTGGTGTACGAGCGCGCCTACGCCGCCTCGTCGGCCGGACAGCAGTCGCTGGCGGCCCTCTGGACGGGACGACTGCCGACCAGCGGCGGAGCGATCGGAATGCGCGAGGCCATGCCCCACAAGGAACTGGTCACCCTGCCGCGCGGGTTCTTGCGCCGGGGCTTTCGAACGGCGCTCGTGTCCAACCGCATGGGGCTGCGCGAACGGGCCTTCACCCGCGGCTTCGACCGGATCGAGGTGGACTCGACCGCGGGGCGCTGGACCGGCGAACAGGTTACGCGCAAGGCGCTCGAGCTGGCCGAGGGCTTTGGACAGGAGAGCTTCCTCCTGGTCGCGCAGTACAGCGACGCGAGCGAGCCCTACTTCCCGCCCCAGGCCTTTCGGGAAGCCATGGGCGTGCCCTACCCCGAACAGATGCTCTCCCTGCCCGACCTGCGCGGCGCCGCGGGAGACCTGCCTCCCGGCATCGAACGGTCCCCGGGCTTCCAGGACCTCGTCGCACGCTACGACGGGGAGATCGCCTACGTGGACGCCTGCATCGGCGCGCTGCTCCAGGAGCTCGAAGGGCGGGGTCTCTTGCAGGACACGCTCGTCTGCGTCACGTCGAACCACGGCACCGAGTTCCTCGAGCACGGATACGTCGGCCACGGCTGGACCCTGTACGACGAGGTCCTGCGCGTCCCCCTCGTCTTCTACGCGGGCGGCTTCCTTCCCGCGGCGCGCATCGAGGCCCCGGTCTCGACGGTCGATCTCGTTCCCACCCTGGCCGGTTGCTTCGACCTGGACTTCGGAGGCAGCCCCCTCGACGGCCAGTCCCTCTTTGCAGCGGGGCCAGGAGAGGCCCGCATGTCGACGCCGAGGGGCGCGGTCGTCGCCGAGCTCGTCATCCCCGAGCTCTCGATCCTGCGCGCATCGATGCGACAGGGAGCCAAGGCCATCGAGGCCATCGCCTGGACCGAACCGGCCGAACGCCTGGAGCTCATGTCCAGCTACGGCCAGCGCATCGACCAGATGGCCAAGGGCGAGATCCCGCGACCGGACCTGTGGGGAACGCCGGTTCGGCGTGAGTTCTTCGATCTCGAGCGCGATCCGCGGGAGCTCTCGGAGGTGAGCGCACGCGAGGAAGAACGCTTCGAGCGCATCGCCTCGTCCCTGGAGCGCTACGCCGAGTTCTGCCGTGCGCAGGGCCTGGCGGCGCGCTCCGCGGAGCTGCCGATGGAAACGCCGGGGGCGGAGGAGCTCGACGAGCTCGAACAGCTGCAGCAGATCGGCTATCTCTGACCCGGCTCGGCCGAATCGGGAGGAGCTGGCAGCGAGAGGAGCTCCCCCAACCTCCGAGCACGGGACTTGTCCTCCTGGCCGAGCCCGCGAATGTGGTCCATGTTGGCGACGACCGGCGACAGGTGGCGCCGGGCGAGGGCCGGATCCCCCCGCTCGAGGAAGGCTCGGGCCAGGGAGAGGCGCAACAGGGCCTGGGCCTCGTCGAGCTCGGCGAGCTGGTCCAGAGCGTCTTCCGCTCCACCGAGAAGCCGCGGACCGAGGTTCTCGTCCCGCGCAGCGATCAGCAACAGGTCTTCGAGGATGCGGTTGAGAGCCTTGACCTGGGCGTGCGCGCCCCACCCGACCGAGGCTTCTCGACGCGCCTGGCGTCGACCGACCTCCGATCCGACCAAGCCCGCGGCGAGAGCCACCACCAGGGCAAGGCCGAGGGCAACCGGCCAGAGGTTGCGTTGCAGCAAGCGAACGGCCCGGTAGGTCGACTCGGACGCTCGCGCCAGAGGCGGTACTCCCGACAAGCAGCGCTCGAGGTCCTGGGCCATGCGATCCACCGTTCCGTAGCGAAGCGCAGGATCCTCGGCCAGGGCCAAGCGTGCCACGGCTTCCAGGTCCCCTCGCAGCCCCCAGCTGCGGGAAGCCAGGGCCGCCCGATCCGCCGCCTCCTCCGTCCCGACGGGCGACCCATGCCCCAGGGTCTCCAGGAGGAGCCAACCCAGGGCGTAGACGTCGCTCGCCGTCGTGACCTTTCCGCCCTCCCGCTGTTCGGGGCTTGCGTAGGCCCAGGTCATGGGCTGCCGTTCGGCACCGAAGCCCTCCTCGAGGGCGGTGGCCACGCCGAAATCGAGCAACTTGGGAACGCCCTGTCGAGTCACGAGAACGTTGGAGGGCTTCAGGTCTCGATGCAGGACCAGGTTGGCGTGGGCGTAGCGAACGGCGTCGAGCACGCGCAGGAAGAGCTGCACGCGCTCTCGATCCGTCAGGCCTCTCTCTGCGCACCACCGGGGAAGCGGATCCCCGTCCACGAACTGCATGGCAAAGAAGGGCCGTCCATCGGGCAAGGTCCCGGCATCGACGAAGGCCACGATGTTCTCGTGCTCCAATCGAGCCAGGGTTTCTCGCTCCCGGTGAAAGCGGGACACGAGGCCATCGGGGTTGGAAGGATCCCGCAGGACCTTGAAGGCCACGCGCTGCTCGATGTCGGCCGAGACCCTCACGGCCCGGTAGACATGCCCCATGCCTCCCGAGGAGATCCAATCTTCGACCCGATAGGCACCGAAGACCTGACCGCACATCTCCTTCGCCTCGAGGTCAGGCTCGACGGCGTTCATCAGATCGAGGGCAGAGCCGTCCAGGGGGCTCTCCTCGACGGCGTCGGCTTCCAAGAGCTCTTCGATTCGCTCCCGGGCCGCGGGATCGTGCCCCAGGTGCTGGCGCAGATAGCACGCTCGCTCGGAGGCTGGGACTCGAATCACCTCTCCGAAGACCTCCTCCAGCTGCTTCCAGTCTTTCATGGGTTGGAAAGCCTCAGTTGACTTTGAAGCCACGCCCTGGCGAAGCGCCAGCGGCGCTTGATCGTTCTCTCCGACGTGCCGACCGCGCGGGCCACTTCCTCGGTGGAGAGGCCGGCGTAGAAGCGCAGCTCGACGATGCGGACGAGCTCGGGATCGAAGGCGTGCATCCGCCCGAGGAGCTGATCCAGGTCGAGGGCCAGGAGATCCGGCTCCCAGACGGGGTGCTTTCCGCTCAAGGTCGTCCGGCGGCTGGCCCCGCCGCGCTTGCGGCTCGATCGGCGACGAGCGTGATCCGTGAGCACGCGGCGCATGGCCTGGGAAGCCAGCCCGAGGAACTCTCCTTCCGAAAGCGAGTGGCTGTTGCGGCTATGGGCCAGGCGAACCCAGGCCTCGTGCACCAGGCCGGTCGGATCGACCGTATGGCCCTGGCGTTCCCCTCGCATGAGAGCTTCCGCGAGCCGGCGCAGCTTGGCATACAGCTCCGGTGTCCACGTTCGCTGCTTCGATTCCGATTCGATGAGACCTCCCACGACACTTCAGCCTAAGCGGTTCCCTGGGAAGGAGCGTCAGGTCGGCCCCGGCGGGGCCAGCTCTTACGAAAAACATGTGCCCTGGCGGCTGCGCAGGGTCTCTTCTGTGGCCCCCGAAGTCGCCCGATCACGCTCTCCCGGTAGGAGAACGAAAACATGCAAATCGACCGCCGCCACGCACTTCAGGCCCTGGCCACCGCCCTTCTGACGACGCCCTCCCTCGCCCGCCCGCGTTCCCGCCAGGAAGGGCCTTTCGATGAGGCGGGAGCCTTTCTGGCCGCCATCGACCGGGGCGACCTCGGATACGTCCGCGCGTGCCTGGCCGAAGATCCCGGCCTGGCTCGAATCCGGGACGGCCTCGACAGATCCGCCTTCGTGCGGGCGCACCTGGCCTACCGCCTGGAGATCGCCGACCTCCTTCGCCGGCAGGGCCTGGAGCTCGACCTGGTCGAATCCGTCCTGGCGGAGGACTGGGAGCGGATGACGGCTCTGGCCCAGGCGCAGGCCGAGTCCGTCGACGCCCTTCACCCCATCGGGGGCACGGCCCTCTACGCAGGCGCTCTCGCCGGTCAAGCCGACCTGTGGCGCATCCGCTCCCTCGGCTGCCGACCGGATGCGGCCCCCGCAGGTGGCAGCGGATGGACGCCGGCGCGGGCCGCTCTCGAGTGTCCCGGCCCAGGGGCTCGAATCGCCTTGACCGACATGCTGTCGAACGGGGGCGATGTCAACGCCCCCCAAGCCGGAGGGGATTCGATCCTGCACGCCGCGGTCCGGCGCAAGGACCCCGACCTGGTGCGGCTGGCCTTGCGCAAGGGCGCGCAGGTGGAGGCCAGGAACGCCCGCGGGGATCGCGCCATCGACCTGGCGCGCGCAGCCGGGTGGAGCCAGGGGACAGGCCTGCTGGAGAACCCCGACGGGGTTCCCCGGGACTACCGTGCATCCCGCTTCCTGCGCACGGCCGCGGGGGACGCGATCGAGTTTCCCGACCTCAGCGACGTGCCCCAGAAGATCCAGAGCGAAGTCACGAGCAAGTCCCACTTCGACCTGAAGGGCGTGCGCGAGCTGGTGGAACGGGACCCGAGGCTCACCTTCTCCCTGTCCACCGACGATGAGCTCGCGATCGAGGCCAGCGCTCACATCGGCCAGCGGGACTTGATCCGCTTTCACCTGGACCACGGCGCTCCCCTGTCCTTGCCGACGGCGGTCTCCCTCGGAGAGCAGAGCGTGGTGAAGGAGCTGCTCGCTGCCGACCCACGACTCGTCCACGAGCGAGGTGCCCACGACTTCCCCGTCTTCTGGTACGTCGTGATGGGCGGTGGTTCCGTCCAGATGGCCGAGCTTCTCCTGGAGATGGGCGTCCCCGTCGATCAGGAGAGCCTGGGGGCGACGGCCCTCCACTGGTGCGTCGTCCGCAACACCACGGAGCTCGCCAGCTGGCTGATCGAGCAGGGTGCGAATCGTGATGCCGTCGCGTTCAAGTGGAGCCGCAACGGACACACGCCCTTGCAGCTGGCAAGGGAGCACGACAACCGCAGGCTGATCGACCTCTTGACGGGCTGAGAGCCGCCTAGGGCTTGAGCCTGAGGGTCACGCGCTGCTCCGCCTGGCCACGGACCTGCACGGACTTCGAGGCGCTGCGTCCGTCCGGGACGCTGGCTTCGACGCGGTAGCGACCCGGAAGCAGCGGACCGACCTGCTGAACGATGCTCCCCATGCCCCCACCCTGCAGGGCTTGCATGATCTCCGTCAGGGAGAACATCCCCTGCACCTCGTGGCCATCGCCATCGGTGACCCGCAGGGTGGCGGCCAGCGGCTGGCCCTCGGCGTCCGTGGTCTTGACGAAGAGCAACGTTCCGGGATCGAGGACGAGGTCCTGCTCGCTCTCGCGTCCGGCCTCGACGCGGATCGGCTCGCTCTTGGCGCTGGTCGCCAGACCGAGCCGGGCCTGTACGGTGTAGGAGCCCGGGCGCAGGGAAGGACACTCGTAGCGACCGGAGCCATCGCTCTCGATCCAGGTGACCCGGTCCGCCACACGCCCCTGGGCATCCCGCACGAACAGGGCCGCCTTCTCGACCGGCCGGCCGCCAGGATCGCGGACGACGCCCGTGATCGTGCCGGCCCGCTCCAGCCGGAAGTCGACGTCCTCGACGTGCTCGCCCTCGGCCAGGCTCACCTCCCGTCCCGGGCTGCGGCCCAGGGAGCTGGACTTTCCGTACACGCTGCCGAAGGCATCCCCGCCGGCGGTGATCCGGTAGTCCCCGGGCTCCAGCCAGTCGACGACGTACTCGCCGCCCTCGCCCGCCTCGAGCTCGGCGTAGTGTCCTCCCCAGAAGAGGCCCGGCGCGACCTCGCCTCGGCTCTCGAGGGTGATGCGTGCGCCGGACACGCCTTCCCCGTCGGGACCCGACACCTGACCGCTGATCTTGCCCAGGGGAAGCTCGACGTCGATCTCGTGGGCGTCGAGACCAACGGGGATCTCCTGGCGAAACTCCAGGCTGTTCTCGGCGGCGATCTGCCCCATGCGCTGAACGAGCATGACGTACTCTCCGCCGCCTGCCAGCACCATCTCGTAGCGCCCTTCCGCGTTCGTTCGCTCGAACTGCATCGCCCCGGAGGCTGCCAGTTCCTGCTTGAAGAAGCTGATGACCAGATCGCGCTGGGGTTTTCCGTCCAGGGTGACCTGGCCGGTGACGGTCACCGGGTCCGGGGGAGGCTCACCGAAGACGAGGTGGTAGCTCTCTCCTTCCCGCACGTCGAGCACCTGCATGCGCATCCCGGCCACGAGCCCGCCGAGCCCGGCCGCATCGTCGGTCAGGAGCGAGGCCATCGTGTCTTCATCCGGCATGGCCGTGGCCTGCCAGGTACCGGGCTTGAGCCCGTCGAGTCGGAACTTGCCCTCGGCGTCGGTGCCGGCCTGGCGAATGTCCACGGTCCCCGTGACCTGGAACAGCACCGGCGCACCGACGTCGGGCTGCCCGTCGTCGCCGTAGACCTGGCCGGTCACGGTTGCACCGCGCCGCAGGACCAGCTCGACCGGGACAGGCTCGACGCCTTCCGAAAGCTCGAAGCTGCGCGGCTCGCTCTCGGCGAAGCCCTCGAGAGTGGCGACCAGGGTCAGGTCCCCGGGGGAGAGACCATCCAGGCGGAAGGCGCCCTGCTCGGAGCTCTTGGCCTCGGGCAGCTCGAGGGAATGGAAGGCGTCCGCCATGCGCTGCATCGCCTGGAGCTGGAGCTCGACCGAGGCCCCCACCGCGGGCTGACCGTCGGGCAGGAGCACGCGTCCCTCCACGGCCAAGGCGCGGGGCAACTCGACCTGCAGCCCGTCCGCTCCTTCGGGCCTGGGCACGCTCACCCCGGGAAGGTCCCGGCGAGCAAAGCCCTCGGCCTCGAAGGTCAGGTCCCACGTTCCGATCCGAAGCCCCCCGAACTCGAATCGGCCCTCGGGCGACTCGAAGGTGCGCTGACGCACTTCGCTACCGAAGCCGCGGATCAAGCCGCGCTTCTCGCCCATGGCCGTGACGCGAAAGCGCTCGATGGGCTCGCCGCCGAGGTCTCGGACCGTGCCCACCAATCGCTCGGGGGGCTCCATCTCCAGGTCCACCGTACTTCCCGGGGCCACGCCCTCCACGCGGGCACGCCAGGACGACTCGGGGTCGAGCTCGACCGCCGGCTCGGTTCCCGGCGGCATGGCCTCGGCTTCCAGGACGAAGGGGCCACGCCCCAGTCCGGAGACCTCGAACTCTCCCAGCTCGTTCGTGCGCCCGAACGCCTCCACGCCCCGAATGGCGTTGAGCCCTCCGATACCGCCGATGTTGGCCAGGTCGAAGGTGGCGTGAACGGACAGGTCCACGGCCGGTTCTCCATCGGGCCAGCGCACGCGCCCATGAATCACCCCACCGCGGGTCAGCACGAGCTCCTGGTCCTCGAGCAGGTCGCCGGGACCGAGCTCGATGGACCGCGAGCACTGGAGAAAACCTTCGAGCTCGGCGCGCAGGCTCGAAACGCCCGGCACCACGGCATCGAGCTCGAACGAGCCGTCCTCCGCACTGACGCCCTGGCGCACCTCCTCTCCGATCTGGGCCGCCAGGAAGTTGGCGCCCTGGACGACGAACACCCGCACTCCAGCGATGGGTCCTCCCTCGCCGCCGACGACTCTCCCGCGCACCGTGCCCCCCGAGGCGAGCAGCAGACGGACCTGCCTGCGCTCTCCGGGGCGCAGACGCAGCTCTTCGCTGCGGGCGGCCGCCCACCCGTCGGGAGCGGCGAGCAGCTTGACGGCCCTTTCGCAGGTGACGCCTCGAAAGGAGAACCCACCCTCGTCGTCGAAGAAGGAGTGGCGCTGGGCCAACACGCTTCCATCGAACTGGTCGAGACTGCTCTCGGAAACGACGGTGAGCGTGACCCGTTCACGCGGCCATTGGGCGCGAACCTCGGGATCCTCGCCTCGCCGCAGGTCCACCTGCAACCAGGCGCCCAGGCGCGGAACCAGCTCGACTTCCCCCACCTGATCCAGGCGGACCGTCCGGCTCCCGTGGCTGTAGAGGTAGCGTCCGGCAACGACCAGGTGGGCCTCCCGGGAACCGGGAGGCAGGTCGATGGCGAAGGAGCCGCTCCCGTCGACCTCGGCCAGGGAGAGAGCCCCGGGGGGAAAACCGGTCGTCGGGTCGAGCTCGAAGGGCTCCCCCAGCACCCCGGGCGCCACCGGCGCATCCAAGGCCAGCACCGCGACCCTCTCATCGCGCGGTGTCCCGGCCGGCAGGCGAACCTGTCCGCGCAACCAGATCGCTTCGCTCTCCGTCCACGACTTGGGCCAAGGCTGGGCGAGGGGGGTTTGGGCGGTTTGCCGTGCCGGGGTCGAATCGGTCGGCGGGGTCGGGTCAGGTTCGCCCGCGAGGTCCGCGGTCGAGGGCGCGGAAGAAACCACCCTGGCCGTTCCTTCGAGGGGACGCGCCTCGGTCCCGCCGGTCGAAAGCGACCGGGCGAGCAGCGCCAGCCCCAGAACGCCGACCAGACCAAGCAAGATGAGGATTCGACGCTGCATCGCAGAAGGAGTGGGGCCCCGGGTCGCCGGTCCTGCCATTATGGGCCCGGGGTACCCCCGCTAAAGATCCCATCCCGAGCTTTCCTCGAGCGCTCCAAGCATGCCGACCCTCTTCGATCGAGCCGCCCTGTCCGTTGTCGATGGTGACGAGCGCGGCCTGGGCCGATTGTTGGACGAATCCCCGCAACTCGTGCACGAGACCTCCCCGGCCCCCTACCGCGCCACCCTTCTCCATCACGTGGCGGCCAACGGGATCCCGGACGAGCTCCAACGCACGCCGCCGAATATCGTCCGCATCGCTGAGCTCCTGCTCGAACGAGGCGCAGCTCCGGACGCCCTGGCCGACTCCTACGGAGGGGGTTCCGATCAGACACCGCTGTGCCTGGTCGCCTCGAGCTGGCATCCCTTCGAACGCGGCGTGCAGGAAGATCTGATTCGCACCCTGGTCGAGGGCGGAGCCCAGGTCGATGGGATTCGGTCGGACGGTGCGCCGCTCACCACGGCTCTCACCTTTGGCTACACCGGCGCCGCCCGGACTCTGGCCGAGCTCGGTGCCCGGGTCGACAACCTGCTCTTGGCCGCGGGGCTCGGACGTCTCGAACAGGTGCGCGCCTTCCTCGAGCCGGACCCATGGTTGCTGGCCGCGCTCGGAACCTACAGGCCCGTGCTGGCCGGACCCGACACCTGGGGAGAATCCGAGGCTCTGCAACACGCCCTGCACTTCGCCGTGACCCACGGGCACGAGGACGTCGCCGGAGAACTGCTGGCCCGCGGAGCCCAAGTCGATGGCAAGGTGACCGGACATCACTGCCAGCTTCCCCTGCTGCAGGCTCTCTTCGTACGCGAGTACGACATGGTCTCCTTCCTCGTGCGGAATGGAGCCTCGCCGGCTCTCGTCGACGCCAAACGTGGCACGAGCGCCCGGGACCATGCCCGCCAGGCCGGCCCTGAGGTTCTGGCCCTCTTGGATCCCTAGCGCTCTCGTCTTTCCGGGCCCCTCCCTCTGGAAGCCCCGGGCCCGGAGTTCCAAGAAATGAGACCGACGCCGGGCTGCCCCCCAATCCCGTCCGGGTCACGACTCTGGCCTCGGGACGCACACAACCGATAGAACATCCGGACCGACCACGGCCCTGGAGCCCCGGAGATCCTTCTTGCTGCAATCCCCCCCCAACGCCCACATTCTGGCGACACCCCACGACGCGGAGAGTTCCCGTGGGGAGGGCCGACCTGCGCCCTGCACCGTCATTCTGTTCGGGATCACAGGCGATCTTTCGCGCCGCAAGCTGATCCCCGCCCTCTACAGCCTGCGTGCAGGGGGAGCGCTGCCCGAGAACTTCGCCGTGGTCGGGGTCTCGCGCAGCGCCGGAGACGAGACCACCCTGCGCGAGCGCCTGGGCAACTCGCTCGAGAAGTTCGCCCGCACCCAGCCGGTCGATCCCCAGCTGTGGAAGTCGTTCTCCCAGTCCATCTACGGAGTGTCGGGTTCGATCGAGGAAGACCGGCTCTTCGAGGACCTGGCGCGCAAGCTGTCCGAGGTGGACGCCAGGCACCAGACGCGCGGCAACTTCCTGTTCTACTTCTCGACGCCCCCCAGCGTCGTCCCCACGCTGCTCGCCAAGCTCTCCGATCACGGGCTCCTGCGCCGTGGCTGGGATCCGAAGGCCAGGGAAGGGCAAACGCGCGTGGTGATCGAGAAGCCCTTCGGACACGACCTCGCCACCGCGCGCACCCTCAACGCGCAGGCTACGGCGCTGCTCGAAGAGAATCAGATCTACCGCATCGATCACTACCTGGGCAAGGAGACGGTCCAGAACATTCTCGTCTTTCGCTTCGGCAACGCCATCTTCGAGCCGCTCTGGAATCGCAGCCACATCGAACGCGTCGAGATCACGATGTCCGAATCGATCGGCGTCGAGGGTCGTGGCTCCTTCTACGAGGAGACCGGTGTTCTGAAGGACATCGTCCAGAATCATCTGCTCCAGATGCTCGCCCTGGTCGCCATGGAGGCTCCGGTGTCCTTCGAAGCGGATGAGGTTCGCAACATGAAGGCCCAGGCCCTGCGCTCGCTGCGGGCCCTCGACATGAGCGCCGTTCGGGAGGACGTCATCCCGGGCCAGTACCGAGGGTATCGAGAAGAGGCCGGCGTCGGTCCGAAGTCACGCACGGCAACCTACGTGGCCATGCGCGCCTTCATCGACAACTGGCGCTGGAACGGCGTTCCGTTCTACCTGCGAGCCGGCAAGGCCATGTCGAAGCGCAAGACCGAGATCGCCTTCCACTTCCGCTCGGTGCCCTTCTGCATGTTCGACAAGAGGGACCGTCATTGCGCCGTACCGACCAATGTCCTGCGCTTGCGCATCCAACCCAACGAGGGCATCGGCCTGCACATCGCGACCAAGGTCCCGGGTGAGGAGGTCTCGATCGGACAGGTCAACATGGACTTCGAATACGAGGACGCCTTCCAGCGCGAGGCGCCCGAGGCCTACGAGCGGCTCTTGCTCGACTGGATGCGCGGAGATCCGACGCTCTTTGCGCGCGCCGACGAGGTCGAGCTCTCGTGGCGCTACCTGGCCCCGGTCCTCGAGTACTGGGAGAGTGGAGCCTCTCCGCTGTTCTTCTACGAAACGGGCACCGACGGCCCGGATGAAGCCGACAAGCTGCTCCAGGCCCAGGGATTCCAATGGCTACCCGTGAAATCGTAGGCGACGTCTACGTCGATTTGAGCCCTAGCGCAACGGTGACCCGGGCCGGGGTCTGGGTCGTGGAGCACATCCTCAAGGTGCTCGAGCAGAAGGAACGCTGCTCGATCGCGCTCTCGGGCGGTAGCACGCCGGGCCCCATGTATGCCGAAGTCGCACGTGCGGGTCGCTGGGGAGAGTACGACGGCTCGCGACTGGACCTCTACCTGGCCGACGAGCGCTGCGTTCCCGCGCTCCACTCCGACAGCAACCAGGCCCTGGTCCGAGAAACCTGGCTCTCCCAGGACGACCGTCCGCGCCTGTTCTCTCCGGAGTTTCATCCCGGCAAGGAGCAGGCGGAAGCCCAGGACTACGCCGACCAGCTACCCTCCTGCCTGGACCTCGTCGTCCTGGGCATCGGAGAGGACGGTCACACCGCCTCGCTCTTTCCCAATTCCCAGGCCGTGCGTGAGCAGGAGCGCCCCTTCGTCTGGGTGGAGCAGGCTCCCAAGCCTCCCCCCGCGCGCTGGACGATCACACCGCCTGCCCTGGCCTCCGCCCACGCCCTGGTAACCCTGGCCTGCGGGGCCGACAAGTCCAAGGCCGTCTCCCTGGCCCTGCAAGGCTCCTGGTCGCCGGTCGCCACTCCCGCTCAGCTCGCACGGCGCGGCACCTGGTTCCTGGACGGCAAGGCCGCCCACGACCTCGACTCCATTCCCATGATTCCATGACCCCCGCCCACCAAGTGAACACTCTCGACTTCGGCCTCGTCGGCCTGGGCGTCATGGGGCGCAACCTCGCCCAGAACATCGAGCAACACGGCTTCT
>JAUIEE010000529.1 GCA_030428965.1 bacterium
CCCCTCGGCGTTCTCCCCGCCGGAGGTCAGCTTCCAGAGCCGAGCCAGGTTCGTTTCACCGGGCTCGATCAGGTGGTCCGCCGGAATCCCGCCTGCGACGGGGCACGGCTGGGGGGCAAGAGCCGGGTTCGAGCTGCAGGCCTGGAGGATGAGGAGCGTTAGGACGGAGAGGATTCGCTTCATGGATCGCCGGTGGCATTGGGTTCTCGGGGGAACCTACCAAGCGAACTCAGGGATCGGAATCTCCGTCTTGGCCCGGGACACTCTTCCAGGCTCCCGGTGGCGGTACCGGCTCGTAGCCGCCCTCCGAGAACGGTTGGCAGCGCAGGATGCGCCAGGTGCCGAGCAGGATGCCCTTGAGGATGCCGTGGCGCAGAATGGCTTCGTGCGTGTAGCTGCTGCAGGTCGGTCGGAAACGACAGGTGGGCGGCGTCAGGGGCGACAGGTAGCGGGAGTAGAGCCGGATCGGCAGCACGGCCAGCTCTCGCAGCCACCTCATCTGGCGCTCTCCGCCCTGCGCCGGTGCTTCTCCCGGGCGCGGCCGGCGAGCTCGATCAGCTCGGCCCGCACGCTTTCCAACCGGGGGAGCAAGCTCGGCGTCGAGGCCACCAAGACGAGGTCGTAGCCGACGGGGAGCTCGGGGACCGAGAGTCGAAAGGCCTCCCGAAAGACGCGGCGCACACGGTTGCGGCGCACGGCGCTCTTCCAGCAGCGCTTGCCCACGGAGAGTCCCAGACGGGAGAAGCCCAGCTCGTTGGGGGCCAGGACGACGGTCATGGAGCTCCCTCGGGCGCGGGACCCCTGGCGGTAGACCCGGGCGAAGTCCTTCGGGCTGCGCAGGCGTTGGGCAGGGCGGAAGCCCCATCGTCGGGGGCCCTCGGAGGCGGAAGCGGGCTGCATGGGCACACGACGATCCTAACTTGCCGGGCGATGCGGGCTGCCCGAAACCGCTGACCGCCTCCGGCCCAGCGTTCCCTAGGGAGGGATGCCCTCGCCCTGGCGCAGGGCGTGGGCCTTGCCCGCGGCCAGAGGGCCGAAGCTCTCCTCGGATCCATCGATCCACCGCACCCGGACGCTGTCCACCTGGGAGGCGTCACCCAGACCGACGTGCACGCGGGGGTCGTTGCTCGCCAGGTAGCTGTAGGCCGCGCGTACGTCCTGGCGAAGGATGCGCTGCCCGATCCGGATCTCGACGGTGACCCCGAGGGCAGCGGAGCCCTGTCGGTTCTGGATCTCGAGCAGTAGGCTGTTCCCACGTCCGCTGACCCGATTCAAGAGCAGGTGAGCCGGTCCGTCCCGGTTGACCACCAGCACGTCGATCGCTCCGTCCCCGTCGACGTCTCCGAAAGCGGCCGCGCGACTGGTCGCGACCTGCGGGCTGGCCGTGCCCCCCCGGGGCTGCACCTCGACGAAGCCCTGGGGGGTTCCGCGCAGGAGCAGGTTCGGTTCGGCGTAGGGATCGTCGGAGTGCCGCTCGGGCTGTTCCTGCACGCGCCCGTTGGCCTGGTACAGGTCGAAGGTCCCATCGTGATCGAAGTCGACCCAGCCCATGCCGAAGCGCGTGAAGGGTTTGCTCGTGGCCGCCAGTCCACGGCTCGAGGTCCGATCCCGGAAGACCCCGCCCTCGTTGTAGAACAGAGAGTCCGACTCCCGGTTCAGGTTGCACACGAGCAGGTCCGGATCCAGATCCCCGTCGATGTCCGCGATGGTGACCCCCATACCCGCCTTCTTGACGCCGTTCACGTCCACCGCGCAGCCCGCCGCGGCCGCTCGGTTCTCGAAGGTCCCATCGCCGCGGTTCCCCCAGAGGAAATCGGCCATGCCGTCGTTGGCCACGAAGATGTCGTAGTGACCGTCGCCGTCGAAGTCGGCGCAACCGATCCCGAGCCCCGTTCCGAATTCGGCCGAGATGCCCGCCTCCCGGCTGACGTCGGCGAAGCGTCCGGAGCCCAGGTTGCGGTAGAGGACGTCGCGCGCGGGGAGCTTGTAGATCTTCGGGCTGCAGTAGTCCTCGAGGCTCTGGTTGTTGCGGCAAGGCAGCTCGGCCGCCGGGGTCCAGTCGAGGTAGTTGACGACGTAGAGGTCCAGGTTTCCGTCGCGATCGTAGTCCAGGAAGGCGGCGCTCGTCCCCCAGCCTTCGTGACCCAGGGAGCTCGACTCGGTGCGGTCCACGAAGCGGGCTCCGCCCTGGTTTTCGAAGAGCGAGTTGCGACCGACGTTCGTGACCAGGAGGTCGGTGTCTCCATCGCCGTCGGTGTCCGCGCAGGCCACGCCCATACCGTAGCGACGGTCCTCGGCGCCGCTGCCCTCGGTCACGTCGGAGAAGTGGCCCCGACCGTCGTTCCGGTAGAGGCGGTTGGGTTCGAGGGGGTCGGTCGCCCGCAGGTGCCCTCCGCTCTGGACGAGGTAGGCATCCAGATCCCCGTCATCGTCGAGATCGGCCAGGGCGCAGCCCCCGCCCATGATCTCGGGCATCAGGTACTCGCCGCGGTGTCCGGAAACATGCCGGAAGTCGAGCCCACGCGTGGCCGCTTCCTCCCGCAACCAGGGCCGCTGTTCGGCATCCCCTTCGAGGGAAGGCTGCCCACAGCCCGCTGCCAGGATGGCGATCAGGGTCCAACGCCGGGCCATCGCTGTCATGGTTGCTCTCCGACCGCATCGATCTTGCGCCGCAGGTCGGCCAGACGCGGATCCGAGGGAGCCGCACGCTCGAGCTCGGCCCAGGCCCGTCGTGCGGCTTCGACCTCACCCAGGGCGAGCTGAGCCTCGACCAGGACGGCCTGGGCGTCCGCGGCCAGTCCGGGGCTCAGCGCGGCGGCGTGCAGGTGCTCGCGCGCGTCTTCGTGGTCG
>JAUIEE010000051.1 GCA_030428965.1 bacterium
GCGACGTCGATCGGTCGACGCCGCACCAGGGCTGTGGCGCGCCGCCGGCCGGGTGGGTGTTCGCGAGCGGCGACTGTGACGACGTCGACCCGGACGTCTTCCCGGGCGCGACGGGCATCGATACCAGCGTGCCCCTCGTGTGGATCGAGCGCAGTACGGTGCAGGGCTCCGACACGGAAGCCGCGACGAACAGCGCCCACCATGAGTTCTCCAACCCCACTCCTCTCGGTGCCCCGGGGGGGACCGGTATCGTCGCCCCCGGCGTGGTGGTCCTGCTGGAGTCGACCGTACGCGGTGGCGACGGGGATCCGTTCTGCGTCTACGCCAGTTCCGGTTGCACCTTCGCGTGTCCGGCCGGCGACGGCGGCAACGGCGTCGTCTGCCAGACGCTGATCCACCGCAACAGCGTCGTTCAGGCCGGCGCCCCGAGCACCTGGTTCGAGGAGAGCGGGGTCAACCTGTGCTGTACGGGCTCCCGAGGCCAACCCATGATCGTGCAGTCCGAGTTCGTGCTGCACCCCAAGGGTTTGCTCCAGCCGACCGGCACGAACCCGAAGCTCTCACGGCCAGCAGCGACCTCGCTCACCCGCTAGGCTTCACCTCTGTCCCGCTGGAACCTGGCTGGCACCGCGGGTCCCAGGGGCTGCGGTCGCGGTGGAGGAAGCTTGGAGGCAGCCTGGTGTCGCTTGGTCTTTGAGGCTGTCAGCGCACGCCAAGGGACCGGTTGCGTTCTGAGGGCCGGTGACGTTGACCTTTGTACTCTGGGAGTTCGGTGCTGCAATCAGGATGGCAGAGAGTAAGAGAACGGCACTCCACGTGCCGAAAGTGCGTGTAGGGATGCGCATGAGGTTCGTCTCGTGGGTCTGGGCGACAAACGGAATCGGGTTCAAGTCAAAGGGAACTCGCAGAAGCGCCTGAATTCCCCTCACGGAATCGAGAGAAGGTGTCGTCTTGCGCCCGAGGGGCGGGCGTTCCAGGGGAGGTCCCCCCACGGAAGGGCGCTTTCTTGTGAGGTGCGGCGAGCTTCTTCTGCGAGGTCTCCCTTGTCCGCGCTCCCAACTGCCGCTCGGCGCGCTCCACCCCATGCGACACGGTCTTACCGCTGCTCGGCTGCTCATGAGCCCGGTTTTGTCCGTGATCCAGACGGCGTCGACGAACAGTCGGGTGAACGCTCGGGCGTTGATGTCCGCGATTGCTGACGACCCAAACCCCGTCACACACCCGCTCTCTCCTGCGGAATCAGGGGACTTCGTTGCGAGATGCCTGCCAACCCATCCATGTCGACCGAGCTCCAGACGAGCTCCGTGCCCAATCCACAGCTATGAAACATCCTGGGATTCTTACCTTGTGCTTGTGGGCATCCGCTTCCGCCCTCAGTGCTCAGAACCTCATCCAGAACCCGAGCTTCGAATCGCCTACTCTGACCAGCGCGTTCCAGGGAGTCTCGACGAGTCAGGCCGGCGGATGGCTCTCGAACAATGGATCGATCGAGTACCACCAGACAGGATCTGTCGGTCCACAGTTTCCGGAATCGTTCGATGGCACGCAGCACATTGAGCTGCAAGACGTTCCCTCCTTCGATTCGGACGTCTTTCAGGACGTCACTACCGTGCCCGGGACCACGATGGAGTGGAGCTTTGCCCACCGGGGAAGGCTTGGAACAGAGAGCGTGGAGCTGCGTGTGGGGGCACCCGGGAGCGAGGTCGTTGTCGGGATCTTTTCTGCCGGGGTAGATGACTGGGTCGTCCATTCGGGGACTTACGTCGTACCGGCCGGGCAAACGACGACGAGATACCGTCTGAAGACCGACTTCGTGTCGGACACGTGTTGTGGGAACCTGATCGACCAGGTGGAGTTTGCAACAGTGCCACACGTTCCTGCTGCGAACGGAGGGATTCTGTTCATGCTGGTCGCCGCGTTGATCGTGAGCGGAGGTCGGTTCCTGCGGGTACGGACTATCCGGAGCTAGCCCCGACTCGGCCATGGAATGCTCGTTCATCGGAGCCGCGGGGCGGGCCTCCGAGGGCGGCTGATCGTCGTGGCGCGCCCTCCTCGGAGTGCGGGGCGCGCGTGAAGTCCAAGGCGCACCGACTCGCCGACCGGATCCATAGAACTCCGGGCGGCGGGCGAGGGTCAAGAGACTGGCGGACCGGGAGGTCCTGGCGACGGGTGGCGGCGCGATGACGATGGGGGAGAGGGGCTCCTGAGGAAGAGGGCGTTGGCGCACAAACCGAGGTGCCTGGGCCGAGCATCAACGGTGATGCAATCCCTGGTACCGGTTCAGCCAACGGCGATCCACTCACGTGGAGTCCGGCGTCTGTCCGAGGGCTGTAAAGTCCGGCCCCACCCGGGCTCACCTGGGCCGGGTGCGGAGAGGCACGCGAGAGGCGCTGTGCTAGACTGCGCCGACCTCGAGAGGCTGCTTCCTCGGCGAGACTTGCATGCGCATATCGAAACGGGGAAGAGGGCTCGCGCGGCGCACCCCCAAGGCCGTCCGTCCACGCCGGATGCGAAGCCCGGTTCGCGAGCGCGGGGCATCGGCAACGTGCCTCGGCCTCTTGCTGGGAGGCTTGCTCGGGGGGACGTCGCCCGCCTGTTCGGCCGTCCCCCCCATGGACGCGCTGCCCCTGCAGGGCGCGCCGGCGTTCTCGGCTCCATCCGGAGTCCAGGCCCCGCTGCGCTGGTGGGAGTCGTTCGAGGATCCGACTTTGATGGAGCACGTCGAGCGGGGTCTCGGCTCGAGCTTCACGCTGCGCGCGGCCTACGAGCGGGTCCAGGCGGCGAGGGCGATCGTTGCACGGGAGGGAGCGGCGCTCCGACCCACGATCGACGGCACGGCCTCGGGCACGTTGCGAGAGCGCCGCGGGAGTGACCAGCTCGTCGTCGGCAACCAGCAGTCGAGCCAGGTCAATCTCGGGCTGGAAGCCTCCTACGAAGTGGACCTGTGGGGACGGATCCGCTCGAGCGTCGAGGCCCGGGCACTCGAGGCGTCGGCGACGGCCGAGGACTATCAGGTTGCGGCCGTGACTCTGTCGGCCGAGGTCGCGATCGCGTTGTATCGCTTGACGGAATCGACGGCCCAGCTCGCGCTCATCGAGTCGCAGCTCGCGACGAACCGAGACGTCTTGCGCGTGATCGAGAATCGGTTCGCCATCGGGCAGTCGAGTGGTGCCGACGTGTTGCGTCAGAGGCAGCTCGTGGAGTCGACCAACGAGCAGAAGATCCTGGAGTCGGCCGGCCTGGAGGTGCTGGAACATCAGCTTGCGGTCCTCGAGGGGCGTCCGCCCCAGGAAGGCTCGGACCTCGAAACACCGCAGGCGCTGCCCGTGCTGCCCGACCTGCCCGCGATCGGTCTGCCGGCCGAGCTGCTGCAGCGCAGACCGGACATCCGGGCGGCCTACCTGCGACTGCAGTCCGCGGACTCGGCCGTCGCGGCGGCCGTTCGAGACCGCTATCCCCGCATCGACCTGTCCGCGTCGGCCATCACGTTCGCGGAGAATCCCTCGGGGCTCTTCGACGCCTGGTTGAACTCCCTGGCCGGACAGCTCGTCGGGCCGCTGGTGGACGGAGGGCTGCGGCGCCGTGAGGTCGATCGAACCGTCGCCGTTCGCCGCCAGCGTCTTGCCGAGTACGGTGACGCGGTTCTGGTCGCCTTCGCGGAGGTCGAGGATGCGCTTGCCCGTGAAAGGCGCCAGGGGGAGCGCATCGCGAGCCTGGAACGGCAGCTCGCGCTGGCCACGACCACCTATCGGGAGCTGCGCAACCAGTACCTCAACGGGGCGGCAGACTTCATCGACGTTCTCGTCGCCCTGCGCAACCAGCAGGGGATCGAGCGGGATCTCCTGGAGGCTCGCCTTCTCCGCATCGAGTCCCGCATCGGTTTGCATCGGGCCATCGCAGGCGGCTTCGGAGAAGGGCGAGAGGATTCCGAGGGGGACGGGAATGGCCCCGCGAGCGTCCAGAGGCGAGAATGACGGTATGCGGCTAGAACGTCGGAGTACACGACGAGAATCGTCTTCCCTTCGCACCCGGGGGCGCCTGCTCGGAGCGCTGGGAACAGCCCTGGCGGTGGTCTTCTTGCTGGGCGGAGCCGCGGGGGTGAGCTACTGGATCCAGGCCTCCGAGCCCACCGCCCAGCGTGAGGCCGCGACACGTCGTTCCGCTGCCCCGGTGGAGACCCTGCTCGCCCGTCGGGGGACCCACACCCCGATCATCAGCGCCCTGGGCAGGGTTCAACCTGCGCGCGAGATCGTGCTCAGCCCACGCGTCGGCGGCGAGATCGTTCACGTCGAGCAAGCCTTCCGCCCGGGGGGGAGCGTTCTTGCGGGCGAGCCCTTGCTACGCGTCGATCCACTCGACTACGAGCAGGCCGTCGTGATGCGGGAGAGCGAGGTCGGGCAGGTCCAGGCCGAGCTCGCGATCGAGGAAGGGCAGCAGCGAGCGGCACAGCTCGACTTCGAGCTGCTCGGTGAAGACATCGACCCGGCCAACCGCGCCCTGGTCCTGCGCGAACCACAGATCGCCTCGTTGCGCAGCAAGCTTCGCGCGGCCCAGGCCGCCCTCGGGCAGGCGCGGCTGGACCTCGAGCGAACCCGCATCGTCGCGCCCTTCGACGCCCAGATCCTGGAGCGTTCCGCCGAGCTCGGTTCCCAGGTCGCCGCCGGAGATGCGCTTGCGCGACTGGTCGGAACGGACGAGTACTGGGTGGTGGCGACGGTTCCCCTGGCGGTCTTGCGCTGGATCCATTTCGAACAGGACGATCGCCCTGGAGCCGGGGTGCGGATCCACCACCGCGCGGTCTGGGAGAGCGATCGCTCTCGGTCGGGGAGAGTCCAGCGCTTGATAGGCCAGGTGGACGAGCGAACGCGTCTGGCCCGGGTCATCGTCTCGGTTCCCGACCCACTGGGTTCCGCCGAGGACCCGCCCTTGATCCTGGGCACCCTGGTGCAGGTCGAGATCGAGGCCAAGCCCATCCCGGACGTCGTACGGCTGGATCGGTCTCTGCTCCGTCAGGGGGACACCGTCTGGATCCTGGAAGATGGCGAGCTGCGGATCCGTGAGGCCGACGTGGTCTTCTCCGACAGCCGACACGCCTACCTGCGCAGCGGCGTGAACGAGGGCGACAAGGTCGTGACGACGAATCTCGCCACGGTCGTGGACGGGCTTCCCATCCGGGAGAGCGATGGGGGCGAGAGGGAACCGCAGAGCGAATCGAACCCCGAGACGACGCCTTCGGAAGCCGGAGGCGAGGGGCGGTCTTGAGCGCTGCCGAAGAGCCCGCCCTCGGGCGCCCCGGCGGGGCGATCGCCTGGATGGCCCGCAATCCCATTGCGGCCAACCTGCTCATGGTGGGCCTCCTGCTCGGCGGTCTGTGGGCTGCCTTCGACGTTCAGAAGGAGGTGTTCCCGCAGTTTCAGCTCGACGTGGTCTCGATCTCGGTCGGTTACCCGGGGGCCGCGCCCGAGGAGGTGGAGCAGGGCATTCTGCGTCCGGTGGAGGAAGCCGTCCGCGGAGTCGATGGGATCCGCGTGATCACTTCGCAGGCTCGGGAGGGCCGCGGATCGGTCACCATCGAGCTGGTTGCCGGTGCCAACCGGATGAAGGCCTTCCAGGACATCGACCAGGCCGTCTCACGGATTCGGACCTTTCCGGACGACGCGGAGCGCCCCGAGGTCGGTCTGGAGTCCCGCCAGGTCGAGGTGTTGCGCGTGGGGATCTTCGGTCCCGTGAACGTCTGGACCTTGCGGCAATTGGCGGAGCGGGTTCGAGATCAGCTCCTTTCCAGTCCTTACATCACGCAGATCGAGCTCTCACGCGTGCCGGACTACGTCACGCACGTCGAGATCCCGCGCGAGCGCCTGCGCGAGTACGGCCTCACCCTCGATCAGGTGGCGCGGCTGATCGAGTCGTCGAGCGAAGACGTTGCCGCCGGCTCCGTACAGACGAGTGCGGGCGAGATCCTGTTGCGCGTCAAGGCTCGCAAGCAGTGGGCCGATCAGTTCGCTCGCATCGAGCTCCTCACCAGTGAGACCGGCACGCCCCTGAGGCTGGGGGACGTCGCCACGATCGACGACGGCTTCACCGAAGGCAACTTCCACTCCCAGTTCAACCAGCAGCCGTCGGTGGAGTTGCAGGTGTACCGGGTGGGGGACCAGTCCCCCCTCCAGATCGCGGCAGCGGTCGAGGAGGTGATGGCCCTCGCAGAAACCCAGTTCCCTCCCGGGGTCAAGTGGCGCCTGGACAACAACAACGCCGAGGACTTCCGCAGCCGGCTGGCCTTGGTGCTGGAGAACGGCCTGCTCGCGATCGTGATCGTGCTCTTCACGCTCGCGCTGTTCCTCGAGTTCCGACTCGCCTTCTGGGTCATGGCCGGTATGGCGGTCTCCTTCGTCGGGGGGATTCTCTTCCTGCCCGTCGTGGACGTGAGCATCAACATGATCTCCCTGTTCGGGTTCCTGATGGTCCTGGGGATCGTGGTGGACGATGCCGTGGTGGTCGGCGAGAACGTCTTCGAGCTGCGACAGAAGGGAATGGGGCCCCTGGAGGCGGCAATTCAAGGAACGCGCGAGGTCGGTGCCCCGGTCGTCTTCAGCATCCTCACGAACGTCGTGGCGTTCGTGCCGCTGCTCTTCATTCCCGGCGAGACGGGCAAGTTCTGGCGGCCTCTTCCCATCGTGGTCATCGTCGTCCTCATGCTTTCTCTTCTGGAGGCTCTCTTCATCCTGCCCGCGCACCTCGCGCACTTGCGGGCGTCGCCACGGCGCACGGGCCTCGGGGCGAGGCTCCACGCCCTGCAGCAGGGGTTCACGGGTCACTTCGCTCGCTTCGTCGATCGTTTCTATCGTCCCGTTCTACGCTCGTGCCTGCGGCTCCGTTACGTGACCGTGGCAGCGTCGATTGCGCTCTTCGCCGTCGTGGTCAGCTACAGCACCAGCGCCCACATGGGGATGATCCTGATGCCGGAGGTGTCCGCGAACGAGATCGAGGCGGGCGTCCGTCTTCCGGTCGGCGCGACGCCGGACCAGGCGGCCGCCGTCGCGGAGGCCGTCACCGCCGCGACGGTGAAGCTGTTCGAAGAGCAGGGCTTCGACGAGGTTGCCGAAGGCGTCATGACGAACGTTCGCGGGGACAGCTTCATCGACGTCGAGCTCGTGATGCTCCCGCCGGACCAGCGTACGAAGTCGGCGGCCGAGGTGATCCAGATCTGGAGGGACTCGATCGGGGACATCCCCGGGGTCGATCGGATCACCTTCGAGGCCGAGCGGGGGCCCGGCGGCCACAGGCGAGACATCAACGTACACCTGAGCCACAATGACATCGGCTGGTTGGAGGAAGCCGCGGGCCTGTTCGCGCAAGAGATGGAGGGATACGCCCAGGCGCGCGACGTCAACGACAGCTTCAGTCGCGGCAAGCTGCAGTACGACTTCGAGCTCTTGCCCGAAGGGCGCGCTCTCGGGCTCACTCCGGCCGAGGTCGGCTCCCAGCTGCGCGGGGCCTTCTTCGGTTCGCTGGCTCTCCGACTGCTGAGGGGGACCAACGAGATCGAAGTCCGCGTCAAGCTGCCTGAAGAGGAGCGCAAGGACCTCTACAACCTCGAGGAGCTCGTCATTCGGACGCCCGAGGGGACCGAAGTGCCTCTCCTCGACGTGGCGGAGGTTCGGCGGAGCGAGGGGTTCGCCCGCATCGACCGGCGTGACGGCAGGCGGATCGTGAGCGTCTCGATGGACGTCGAGCCGGACCGCGCGACGGGACAGGTCATCGCGGCCATCGACGAAGACGTGCTGCCACGGCTTGCGCGGGACTACCCCGGGCTCACCTGGACGTTCGAGGGCAACAATGCCGAGATGCGCACGGCCATGCGGTCGCTCTGGGGCGGTTTCGGCCTGGCGATGTTCGTCGTCTACGGCCTGCTCGCGGTGGCTTTCCGTCGTTACGTCCAGCCGCTGATCGTGATGATCGCCATTCCCTTCGGCATCATTGGCGCCGTGGTGGGGCACATGCTCCTGGGCTTCGACCTGTCGCTGATCAGTTTCATGGGAGTCATCGCACTCGCGGGCGTCGTGGTCAACGACTCCCTGATCCTGGTCGACTATGCCAACCGGTTACGACAGCGGGACTCCGGGGTCGGTGTGGAAGAGGCGATCACCTTCGCGGGATTGCGACGCTTCCGACCCATCTTCCTCACCACGGCGACCACCTTCCTCGGCCTGGTGCCGGTGATCCTCGAGACCTCTCTCCAGTCCCAGCACATCATTCCGATGGCCATCTCCCTCGCCTTCGGGATCGCCTTCTCCACCGGCGTGACGCTGGTCCTCGTGCCGTGCTTGTACGTCATGGTCGAGGACCTCGGACGTCTGACAGGATTCTCCGCGCGGTACGCCGGCGCCTCCGGGGAGGCGTCCAGAGCGAGTGGGGTGTAGGGTGCCCAAACGCGACCGAGGCGTAGGTGCTCGAGCCCGTAAGGGTGCGAGTCCGCGCCGAAGAGCGGCATAGCAGGGAGGCAAGCCAGGCTCAGCCCCCTGGGGCTTGCAGGTCTTACCTCGAAGTAAGGGGGATCAAAGCCCTCCGGAGGTCCTCCAGCTCAGCTCGAAGCTGCGCGATCTCCGCGTCCTTCTCGGCTAGCTTCTCCTGGCCTTCCCGAACCAAGCCATGGAGCCCCTGGATCGCAGCCAAGGCCACCCCGTCCAGATCGATCGTGTCGATGCTCTTGTCGCCAAGTCCAAGGCCGAATGCCGCGTAGAAGTCCTGGGCCATGGGGCCCATGTGGCGAATCCCGTCGTCCTGGGTCTTGTAGTTCCAGGTGGCGATCGGGATCTCGGAGAGGCGTTCCAGGACCCCCTGCGGATCCACTGGCGTGATGTTCTCCTTGGCGTCCCGGTCGCTGACCGACGTCCAAGATCCACCGCCCGCGGCGAGCAGCACCCCCGTCGTTGCCGCGGAGTTGGAGAAGATGCGAGTCCCGCCACTGGCGTAGACGTTGAACTGGTCCGCGGCCGAGGAACTCTTGTCCTCGTCGAAGCTGTCACCCCAGACGAAAGCGCCGTTGTGCAGGGCCTTGGCCTTGCGCCCGGCAGCAAAGCTCTGCGCCCCCGCGGCCGTGTTCAGGAAACCCCCGGGGACCGTTGCGGCCAATGCCGTGGCCTCGTTGAACTTGCCCCCTCCGATCGCGGAGCCGACGCCGCTGGTCGTGTTCCTGTATCCGCCGCTGATCGTCGAGAGCTCCTCGGTCGCGGAGCCACGCCAACCGCCGGCAACCGTTGCAAAAAGGCCCGAGGCCTCGTTCGTGTAGCCACCGCCCGCCGCAGCCCAAGCTCCCAGCGCTCTGTTGCGATCGCCCCCAGCCACGGTTGCGTTGGTCCCGGCTTCGTTTCCTGTCCCACCGCCGACCGTGGCATCACGATCTGCCCGATTCTGAAATCCGCCTCCAATCGTTGCATAGGCCCCCGAGGCAGCGTTCCACGCACCGCCGCCAATGAAGGCGAGGTTTCCTGCGGTCGTGTTCCTGAGCCCACCGTCGTGGGGCGGTGGGAACAGGAGTCCTGGGCCTGGTTCGGACGATGCCTTGAGGCAACCTCCGGTTGCACGGTCGAGCACAGCTTCGGTACAGACGAATCTCCCGGGAGATCCATCGGAACCTGATGTGAGGCCCAGAAGAGGTTGTTGCGGAGTGATCAACGCGACAGGGACTAGCAAGAGCGCACTACAAGCGCCGACGATTCGTGAGTTCAGTTGCATGCCGGGACTCCTCGTCCGGGGATCAGCGTCGGCACCCAGGATAAGTCTATTTGGCAGGAGAGATAGCCCTCGACTGCCTGGCGCGGCGAGCGAAACCACCTGCAGACCGGGAACGGGCCGACAACATCTACCTGATTGGCTGGCCGCCGAGGCGGCGAACGGATTCACGCCGTGGTGGTTAGCGCTTCGGGGCGGCCGACCTGCTGCACCCAAATCAAGAATGGGCCCATGGCATCGCTGTCCGTGCTCGGTGATTTGGACCGCTCACTGCAGCCGCAGGGAAGTACAGGGCTTTCCCAAGGAAGCGGCTTTCGAGAGCCCCGCGCCTGGTCGGGGCAAGAGCCGCGATACTGTGGAGAACAAGGCCAGAGCGGTGGGGGTTTCCCGAGTTCCCCGGCGAACCTCCAGCCGTTCCCACTAGCCCTTTGCCTTTCTTTCCTTCTACTGCAGGCTGGACCGGAACTCTTTGATCCAATGGCCGTTTCATGGGCCATGCCTCAGGCAGTTCTAGACAAGCGCACACTGCTGGCGTGGTTACGACGCGTCGGCTGGGGCGTGCTCGCAGGATGCCTGGGAGGGACCCTGATAGCCGCTTCCGCACGTATCTGGTGGCTCGGGGAGATCGCCTGTAGTTTCCGCTGGCATCTGGGGATGACCTGCCTGGTGCCAGTGGGGATGCTCGGGCTCACCAGGGCTTGGCGGAGTGCTCTGGTCGCCACTTTGCTGGTTGCCTACAACCTGGGCCCCGTTGTCCTGCTCCTCCTGCCGAACCAAAGGCGGGGCACGGCCTCGGAGGGCTTGGTCCTAGCCGGATTCAACCTGGGGGGGAGAATGGACCAAGGTTCCCTCCGGGGTTGGTTGAGCCAAGAAGACCCCGACATTCTTGTCCTTCTCGAGCTTACCCCGAAGCACTTGCAGATGGTCGAGCAGCTCAGTCCAGCGCTACCTCACTCTGTCCGCTGGCCGGCAGAGGGGGAGGATCAGCCAAGAAGGCACGGCATGGCTGTGCTATCGCGCTGGCCAATTGAGCGCTCCGAGGTGATTACCGGGGAGGGCTGGCCGCGGCCGATCTTGAGAGCGTCGCTGGTTCTAGGTGAGAAGGAGGTCACGCTCTTGGCCGTTCACCCGGAACGAGCCGGACGTCAAGGCCGCCTTGCGCGTCGCGATTCCTATCTGGATCACGTTAGTCAGATCGCGGCCATTGCGGAAAGCACGATCGTTGTCGGGGACTTGAACGTCACCGGTTACTCACCCGTGTTCTCGGATCTACTCAGGAAGGGACGGCTATCAGACTCCAGGAGTGGTTTCGGGCGCCAGCCAACGTGGCGTACGGACCGTCTTGTCAGAGGGCTATGGTTGGCACTTGACCATGTTCTGGTTGGTAACGGATTTGCTGTTCAACAGCGTCAGGCGGGCCCTGACTTAGGTAGCGATCATCTCCCCGTTGTAGCCCGTCTGGCCTTCGTTGAGGGCGGATAGCCCACGTACTTCACGAGACCCAGATGACGGTCGGGACGTCCCATAGCTCCAAAGGAGCCAGTCCAGGGGGCAAGGGAGGCAAGTCTACCGTGTTACACACGGCCTTGCGCATCACCGCTGCCGGAATCGGCCTTTGCATGCTTCTGCTTCTGATCATTCTTGGGCTAGTGTTCGTGGGATGCCCGGGGATCTTCGAACCTCCGGTGTCCTTCGAGGACAGGGCATGGCGAGAGACCCCCTATACAGATCGCTACGACGCAGTCAGGCTGCTCATGGTCGATAGCCTGATCGAAGAAGGGCACTTGGACGGAGCCACGCGAACTGAAGTAATTGAGCTGCTGGGTTCCCCGTACCTCCAGTCCGAAGGGCGTCTGGACTACAGCCTGGGGCCCTCTGGTTGGGGGCAAGGCCAGTACCTCGGGATGACGTTTGATGGCACTGGTCACGTAGCGGAGGTATTCGTCTACTCGGACTAGGGGTTTCCTGATCTGCCTGAAAGCCACGAAGTCCTGACTACAGTTGATGGCCTTCTCGGTTCAGCAACGTCTATCATAGAAGGCGCGCTACCTGTCGGCCTCAGCAATCCACTCTAACGTGACAACAGCGTCGCTCGGCGCAGTCCAGGATTCGACTGCCTGTAGGCACCGTTCCCTGGCCCTCCTCACGACGTCATGCCATGGCCCTTCTAGATCGATGGCGAGATCAGGCGAGTCGGTCCAGTAGGGTCTTCCCTCACGAGACGTCCACGTCTGGAAGTAGAGAAGCACCTGGCTCTGATCGGCAAGTGCTTCGACAAGCTCCCTGATTCGATCGGCTGGCCAGCAGCGTCCAACCCCTTCATCCGTTCGTACAAGCTTGGTCAGGAGGTCTGGCACGACCTCATCTCGAGCCCCAAGTGCCGTGAGAGCGGACCGGAAGGCAACTGCCTCGGAATCATCGGGTGCAACTCCCGATTGTTTGGCGCGCTCCAGGGCCTCTAGAATCGACGGAGCGGCATTCAACGTTCTCGTATGGTGCAGGGCTTCCGCAGCCCACGTCCGAACGACGGTATCCTCACTTCCCAGTAACGGAACGACGGCATTCTCGATGGATGCGTGAGGGCCCTCCTTGATGATCTCGGGCGGCCAAGTCGTAAGTAGGTCAAGGGCGCATCGCTGGCCAAAAACACCAAAGCTCGAGAGCGTGCCCATAAGTGGTCCTACTGCTTTCGCGCCAAGGGCTTCTAGGTCGTGTTGGGCATCCTCAGCGATCGAGGTGTCCTTGCTGTCCAGCGCAGCGAGCAGGTGTCGGATCGAGTGTACGTCCTGTTCCAAGCCTCCAACCTACCAGTCCAGCCGGATGGGTGGGCCAAGAGCCGATCATCTAGACGAACGATAGGGTCACTATGTGGCAACTCGTTAGGGCCTCCGAGCACCCTCCCAGCTAAGGGCTCTACCCCAAGCTCCGCAATTGCAAACGGTTCTGTCCGGAGCGGGCGAAGGGACTCGAACCCTCAACATTCTGCTTGGAAGGCTGCTTGGCCCGGCAGGACATGGGGGACACCGGGTAAGAGGAGGGGGCAATCGAGGGCACCTGGGAGCACCGGAGGACAGGAGTGGATGGACTTCCGGGCGGTAAGAGACAACGGGGTTCTGGCGCGGCTGGCGGGACCATGCCTTGCGCAAGCACCGCCAAGGCATCGGCCCTTAGTCCACACACGGCAACGAGCCTCTGTGATAGCCTGTGGCCTGCACCGCAGCTGGCCTCTCCTCTTGCCCAAGGAGACCATAATGAATTGCATGTACCTAGGCTCGATCGTGGTCGCGGGCCTGTATGCCGCGGCTTCAAGTCTCGGGATTGACACCCAGACTCGCCTTCATCCGATGCCCGCAGACGAGTCGGAGTGGGTAAGGCAGTCGTCGGCTCCGGCCTTCGTGACATTCACGTTTGAGGGATTCGTGCTAACGCCAGATGGTATCCCCGCCGAAAGGGCTGTGGTTGTGAGCAGCGCGGGAGGTCAGGCCGTAGCAGATTCGGCTGGCGTATTCCGGCTCGAGGCCAAGGTAGCTCATGGGGCTACGAGGCTTCAAATCACGGCCGTCGGTGGGGAAGGAGGTAACCTCCTTGCGAGCCGCGACCTGGACCTGAACACATCCTCCAGGCAGATGTGGGTGGGGCCACTCTACCTGGCCCGGAGTAGTCACTGTGTGCGGAGTTGGTTGCCGACGTTCGGCCAACAGCCGGGAGCGAACGACAGCGTCAGAGCTCTGACCGTCTTTGACGATGGGGATGGAGCAGCGCTCTACGCTGCGGGCTTGTTCACGTCGGTTGGTGATACGGCGGCGAATCGAATCGCGAAATGGGACGGTGCGAGGTGGCATCCCCTGGGGATTGGTTTCGAAAACTTAGGAGCCCGCGTGTTGACCCTGGCCGTGTTCGACGACGGCAGCGGAGATGCGCTCTATGCAGGAGGTGACTTCTACCGTGCTGGCAACGTCTCCGTTAGCGATATCGCTAAATGGGATGGCACCGAATGGAGTGCCGTTGGTGCAGGCGTGCAAGGCACGGTCAAGAGCTTGGCCGTCTACGATGACGGTGGAGGAGAAGCTCTCTATGCGGGAGGAGCCTTCATGAGCGCCAGTGGGCTATCGGCCCATCGCGTCGCAAAATGGGATGGGCTAGAATGGTCGGCGCTTGGCAGTGGTCTGAATGCCTTTGTCAACACGCTGCTGGTGCATGACGACGGTGCCGGTGAGGCGCTCTACGTGGCCGGCAACTTCACCACCGCGGGCGGCGTGACTGCTAGTCGGATCGCCAAGTGGGACGGTATGGGCTGGAGTCCGCTTGGAAGCGGCATGGATGGCACGGTCAATGCTCTGGAGGTCTTCGATGTTGGCGGTGGACCAACGTTCATTGCAGGGGGCAACTTCAGCACCGCGGGTGGTGTCGCTGCGAACAATATCGCACGATGGGACGGCCTGAGCTGGGCTCCGCTTGGGGCCGGTTTGAACGATAGGGTTCTCGCCCTGACTGTGCTCCGTGGTAGTGGCGCGGACTTGCTGTACGTGGGAGGCGACTTCACCACCGCTGGGGGCATGTCGGCTAATCGTATCGCAAGCTGGGACGGTAGCGACTGGACAAGCCTTGGAGCCGGGGTCAACGCCACTGTCTGGAGTCTGAACGTGTTCGACCGCGGTGATGGAGCGCAACTCCTAGCTGGAGGTGACTTCACGACCGCGGACGGCACAGCTAACTTTCTGGGGCTTTGGGCTGGTTCTGACTGGTCAGCCATAGGCGACGGCTTGGACGGTAGGGTCCGGGCCCTAACGGTGTTTGATGACGGAAACGGCGAAGCGGTCTATGCAGGAGGTGATTTTCTCGCCCTGGGAAGTACGCCTACCAAGTTTCTCGCGAAGTGGAACGGTGCCACTTGGAGTGCCTTCAGCGTAGAGCTAGATGGTCCCGTCCATGCGTTGACGGTATACGATGACGGCCAAGGGCCTGCCCTCTATGCTGGCGGAGTCTTCACCTCCGCCGGTAGCGTGGCGTTGAACTCCATCGCGAAGTGGGATGGGTCAAGCTGGATTGCCCTCGGAGGTGGAGTGACCGGAGGCCCCGGGGCGGTCAACGAACTGGGAGTGTTCGATGATGGCACTGGTGGGGCGCTCTATGCGGGGGGCAGCTTTGTTGCGGCTGGAGGCGTGCCGGCAAGCAGCATCGCCAGGTGGGACGGTTCCAACTGGTCCGCGCTCGGAAGAGGGGTGAGTGGCTCCTCGGGTCTAGGAAGTGTGCATGCCCTTGCAGTTCTCGACGACGGTTCAGGGCCAGCGCTCTATGTCGGAGGCTCGTTCATGGATGCTGGCGGAATCGTTGCGCGCAATATTGCAAGATGGGACGGCACGAACTGGATGGCGCTGGGACGCGGCGTTAATGCCTCAGTAGGCGCCCTGGCCGTATTCGACGATGGAGGTGGAGATGAGCTCTATGTCGGCGGTAGCTTCGGGACTGCCGGTGTCTATACGGCATTGAGAATCGCTAAGTGGAATGGGTCTACTTGGGTCGTAGGTGCCGGGATGGACGATTCCGTTAGTGACTTGATTGTGTTTGATGATGGAGCCGGAGAGGCCCTGTTCGCTGGAGGCGAGTTCACGATAGCTGGCGGCGTGGTAGCGAACAAAGTGGCCAGATGGGATGGCTCCGTCTGGACGGCTTTGGGAAGTGGCATGAGCGGCTCTCCCACTACGGGTGTTTCTGCCTTGGCGGTGCTGGGAAAGAGAGACCGGGCGGTCCTCTATGCTGGAGGCAGTTTTGCGGGCGCTATCGACTCCGGTGATAGCTTTCTCGCTAGATGGAGTTGTGAGCCTGCACCTGCTCATGATGAATCTGATCCGTACGTCGAGACGCGCTGAAGGCTGGAGCCTTGTGATTTGCCGTCGGCCGACCGAGTTGAAGTGGGAGTTTCCTTATGAAGTTCGGTAGCCTGATCGTTGTTTGCGTAATGTGTGCCCTTCCCGGGTGGTCGGCTGCCATGCAGCTTGGCGCTAACGAGCGAGTGGAGACAGAAGCGCCAAGTGGTTACCGGGGCCCAGACCGAGGACGGCCCAGGCCCCACGGAAGGGCCGGATCAGCGAGCCATGAGGGTCCCCAGAGCCTCCCGGAGCTCCTCCAGATCGGCTCTGAGCTGGGCGTTCTCAGTGCGCAGTTCAGCTAGCTCGGCATCCTTCTCCTGCTTCAGCCCCTGGATGGCAGCCAGGGCCACGCCATCGGGGTCTATGGTGTCGATTGTTTTGTCGCCAAGTCCCAGCCCGAAGGCGGCGTAGAAGTCCTGGGCCATGGGGCCCATGTGGCGGATGCCGTCGTCCTGTTCCTTGTAGTTCCAAGTGGAGACGGGGATCTCTGCCAGACGTTCAAGGACTTCCTTCGGATCCACCCGGGTGATGTTCTCCTTGGAGCTGCGGTCGCTGACCGAAGTCCAGGACCCGCCGCCCGGGGCGAGGAGTACGCCAGTGGTCGCTGTAGCGTTGGAAAAAATTCTGGTTCCGCCACTGGCGTAGACGTTGAACTCGTCATTCCGCGAGGAGTCCTTGGAGCTGGCGGCGTAGTAGGTGTCTGCCCAGACGAAGGCGCCGTCATGGTCTGCCTTGGCACCTCGCCCCGCGGCGAAACTGAAGGTGCCGGTAGCTCGGTTGCCCGACCCCCCTGGGACCACTGCCGAGGGCCCTGTGGCGTAGTTTCCGTAGCCCCCTGCGACCGTCGCGTACGATCCTGAGGCGAGGTTGAACCAGCCCCCACCCACCGCGGAAATGAAGCCGGGAGATCGGTTGTAGTAGCCGCCCGCGACCGTGGCCCAGAATCCGGAGCATTGGTTGTCGTTGCCACCACCGACCGTCGAGAATCCCCCTGCAGCTTCGTTGAGGGACCCGCCGGAGACCGTTGAGTATGAGCCGGAAGCGTCGTTGTCTCCCCCGCCTGAGATCGTAGACCCAGACTGTGTGGCCATGCTGTCTCGGCCTCCTGCGATCGTAGAGAAGGCGCCGGTCGCCGCATTGTTGATGCCACCTGCGACTACGGACGAAGTGGAGAAGGTGTTACCCGTACCGGGATAGGGAAAGAGCAGGCCTTGAGTGGGGGTGGAGGAGGCCTGCAAGCAGCCCGGTCCAGTCTGGTCGGCGATGCTTGCCGCGCAGGCCGAGACGCCGACTTGGCTCTGGTTGCCTGCGCTAACGGCCTTTGTCGTCTGGGGAGGGGGTGATGCAATCAGGATGGTGGGCAGTAAGAGAACGGCACCCCAGGTGCCGACGGTGCGGAGATTGGATTGCATGGCGTTTCCTATGGCGGAGGGGTGGGACGGCTACGCTAGCAAGGCTAGGCGGAGGTCCGAGAAACCGATAGGGGCTGGCCGTGGTGCCAGGGCACACGGGAAACGGTTTCAGAGCCCGTGGGTTCCTGGTTCGTGCCGGCTTCATGCATGCCAGAGCCTGACCGCCAAGCAGAGAGAGGCGCCGTTTTGGCCTCCCACAGGTTCGTTTACCCTAGGTTTTTGGGCTGTCATCGGCCAAGCGCTTGGGGGGGAGGTAAACTCGGTCCGGTTTTCGTCCTTGCATCCCCCCACGCTCCCTAGCCCAGATGAAGCCCTTCTTCGCTCTTCTCTCTGTCCTGGCCCTCGCCCTG
>JAUIEE010000530.1 GCA_030428965.1 bacterium
GGGTGGGGCCGACTTCCTTCGAGGCTTCCCAGGCGGTCTGGCGACGGGCTAGATCGACTTCCTTCCGCAGCCGCTCGTCGATTTCGTTGGTGGACACCTCCTGACCGTCGAGCTGGTAGGAGAAGCCGTACAGGAGCTCCGTCTGGCGGGTATCGGCCGCGATCTTGGCCTGAACGACGTCGGGGACGGTCTGGGGGTTCTCGGCCGCCGAGTGAAGGATGGCTTCGAGCTGGAGAACCTGGATTCGGTCGAGCTCGGCTTTCCGTTCCAGGAAGCGTCGGGCCGTTTCGATGTTCTCGACGCTGCCCGTGAATGCGGCCAGGGCCTCGTTGGCCTCGCGGGTCCTGCGAGCGTTGGTGTCGTCCCCTTCGACGATGCGTGTGTTCGAGGCCCATTCCGCTTCGGCGGACTGGGCGTAGAGCCTCTGCCAGGTCTTCGTGTAGCTCCGAAGGTACTCGTCGACCGTTCGCTGGAGCGGCGTGGAGTGCGGGTTATCAGGTAGCGTGTCCGGGCTGGTACAACCGTGGGTAGGGATGGCCAGGAGGAGGGCCAGGAGCAGGTTGGGCTTCATGATCGACTCGTCCCGGTCCTTGCCGGGAGTTCTTGCTTTTGGGCGGAAACGCGATGGCCGACGCCGACCTGGGCGCCGCCGGGGGCCAGGGCTGTTCGGCCAATCTGGAACTTGACGCTTCCGCGAATACCGCGACAATCCAGGGTGCAGGGGGGGTGTCTCGAACACACGACGGACGCGTTGGCCTTCATTTTGAAGGCCAGGGGGGACGCAAGCAATGGACAGAGTGGGGAGGCTCGACGGAAACAGGAGGCCGCTCCTGAAGAGTGCGGGCGTGCTGCTGGCGATGCACGAGATCAGCACGGATCCGACCTTCGAGTTTCCGGATCAGGTACGCGAGATCCTCACTCTCGGTTGTCGTCAGTTCGGGCTGCCGGTAGCGGCGGTGACCTACCGCGATGGCGATGAACTACGGGTTCTCTACGCCGTCGCCGCCAACGACGAGTTGACCGAAGGGACCGTCTTCGAGCTCTGCAACACCTTCTGCCAGGAGGTGCTGAAGGTCTCCGAGGTCCTGGCCATCACCCACGCCGAGGAGTCGGAGTGGCGCACTCATCCGGGCTTCACGGGAATGGGGATTCAGGCGTATCTCGGAGCCCCGATCCAGTTGCACGGACGCATCTGGGGCACCACGTGTTTCGTGGGCTTCGAAGGCCGTACCACGGACTTCGCCCAGGAGGACTTCGCGCTGCTGGAGCTCATTGCCCAGCGCTTGCAGCTGGGGCTCGAGCACGACTCCGTGCGGGACAAGTTCAAGTCGGTCCTGCGGGCCAGCGCGGGACCGGATGGGAACGGGGTCTTGGTCTCAGCGATCGAGAGCCTGTCCGACGTTCTGGGTGCGGACGTCGCCTTCGTCGCTGAGTGCTTGGAAGGCAACAAAGCTAGGGCCCTGGTGTTCCGGGCCGATGGCGAGTGGCGAGAGAGCTTCGAGTACGAGACGACAGGTACGCCCTGCGGGGCGATTCGCGCCGACGGCCACCTGCACCACCCCTCGGGCATCCAGAAGCTGTACCCGAGCGACGAGGCCCTGGCCGCCGAGGGTCTCGAGGGGCTGGTCGGTGCGCCCCTGATCGGTATGGAGGGCAGGGTCATCGGGCACCTGATGGCTCTGCGGCGCTCGCCGATGAAGCTGACCGTCCACGATCGCTGGCTGATCGACCTCCTGGCCGCGCGCGCGGCTTCCGAGCTGGAGCGCCAACGGGCCGAGAAGGAGCAGCGGCGTTTGGAGCAGCAGGTGCTTCACGCCGAGAAGCTCAAGAGTCTGGGGCTCCTGGCCGGCGGCATCGCCCACGATTTCAACAACCTGTTGATGGGGATCCTGGGCAACCTGGATCTGGCGGAAGGCGAGCTGCTGCCCGGTTCCAGTGTCCAGGGGAGACTGGCCCGGGTTCGGCGGGCGGCCTTGCGTGCCGAAGGGCTGACCAAGCAGATGCTCCTGTACGCGGGGCAGGCCCCCCTGCGGGTCGAGTCCGTGAATCTGAGCGAGCTCGCGGACGAGATTCCCGATCTCCTGGGGGCCGCGGTCTCCAAGGGGGCCGTGATCGAGACGGACTTGATCTCCGGTCTGCCTTCGGTCAAGGCCGACGCGAGCCAGATGCGCCAGATCGTGATGAACCTCGTCATGAATGCCGCCGATGCCTGTCGAGGTGGAGGTCGCATTCGCTTGCGCACGGGGCTGGCGGACCTCTCCGAGGAGGACATCGCCGAGCTGACCCAACCCAACGGTGCACGGCCCGGCTACTTCGTCTTTCTCGAAGTGCAGGACGACGGCGTCGGCATGGACGAGCAAACGGCAAGGAGCATGTTCGATCCCTTCTTCACGACCAAGGCCCTGGGGCAGGGGCTGGGGTTGTCGGCCGTGATGGGCATCGTGCAGCGCCACGAAGGAGCGCTGAGCGTGACGAGCCGGAAGGGCGAGGGGACTTCCATCCGCGTCTATCTTCCTCTCACACGGTCCGGGGGAGGCAGCCCGGAGCGTCGACTCGAGAATCGCAAGTCTCCCCGAGTGCTCGCGGGGACCGTGCTCCTGGTGGAGGACGAGGAAACGGTTCGGGATGCCCTCGACGGCATCCTGAAGCGCAGCGGGATGGACGTCTTGGCCGCAGGTGACGGCAATCAGGGACTCCAGCTCTTTCAGAAGGAGCAGGTCGACGTCGTTCTCTTGGACTACACGATACCGGGCATGGATGGTGGTTCGGTCGCTCTGAAGATGAAGGAGATCTCTCCCGAGAGACCGATCGTCCTGATGAGCGGCTTCAACAATCCGGCCGATGG
>JAUIEE010000531.1 GCA_030428965.1 bacterium
GTACGGCGCCTTCCTGCGCAGGAACCAGCAGCCAACCGAGAGGAGCACCAGGATCGCGAGCACGACGAGGGCCGGGAGGGCCAGAGGCTCGAGCTTGCCCTGGGAGAGCAGGGCCGGATGCGGGTAGAAGCAGGCCAGGCCCGTGGGCCAGAGGGTCTTCTCGAGGTAGAAGCCGTAGCCCATCAGGGCCGTCGCCCCCCGGGCCACCAGCCCCAGGCCTTGACCTCCCTCCCCGGCCCCCGAACCGATCTGCACCAGGAAGGTCACCGTGCTCGCGGCGACGACCAGCGCGAACAGGGGTAGCTTCTCGGTGACGAGGCTCCACGGCCCGGGACCCTTCGGCCTACGGTGCCGCGCCAAAGGCCAGACGTCGAAGAGCAACAGGACGAAGGGCACGCTCACGAGCATCGGCTTGGCCAGGAGCCCCAGGCCCAGGGCCAGGAAGACGAGGGTGTAGCTGCGCAGGCTCGGCCGACGCGCGTACCCGGCCCAGGCCAGGAGGGTCAGCATGAAGAACAGTCCCGACAAGACGTCCTTGCGCTCCGCGGCCCAGGCCACCGATTCGACCCGCAGGGGATGCACGGCAAAGAGCCCCGCCGTGGCCAGGGCCAGCCCGCGGGCAACACCTCGCTTCCAGCCGCCCAGGGCAGAGAGGGCGAGGAACAACAAGCCCGCGTTCAACCCGTGCAGCACGACGTTGGTCAAGTGGTGCGGCTGGGGACGCAGACCCCACAGCTCGCAATCGAGGATGTGGGAGAGCCAGGTCAGGGGATGCCAGTTGGCCGAGCGGGTCTGGGTGAAGGCCCACTCGACGTTCTCCCAGCTCAGGCCCGAGCGGACGTTCGGGTTGCCCGTGATGTAGTCCTCGACGTCGTAGTCGACGAACTCGTTCGCGACGACCCGGCCGTAGACCAGGAGGGTCACGGCGACCAGGAGAAAGAAGATCGTCCAGTCCCTGCGGTCCGGGCCGGACGTGGTCGGCTGGCTCGACGCTGCGCTCACGATCCCGAAAGAACCTCTTGCAGCCGTTCGGTCAAGGCCGGACGACGATCTGGCGGTGCGCTCTCGATCGCTCTCCGGGCCCATCCCCGGGCGGCTCCGTCCCCGGCCGCGGACAGGGCCTGGGCCAGGTCCGCCAGGTCGTTCGCGACCAGGAGCGGATTGCGCCGCGCCCCGGAGGGCAGCTCTCCGGAAGCGAGCACGCGCTCGAACTCCCGGGCCGCCTGGTCCAGCTCCCCCAGCCGCAGGCAGGAGTAGCCCAGGTTCCAGCGGGCGTCGGTGTTGGCGGGTTGAAGCTCGAGCAGCGCGAAGAACTCGTCTCTCGCCCGGGCGAAGTTCTCCTGCTGGGCGTGGAGGCTGCCCAGGTTCGCGCGCACGCTGGGATTGCGAGGCTCGAGCTCGGCCGCGAGCCGGAAGTGGCGCTCCGCCTCGGCCGGGCGCCCGGTCTGGGCGTACACCATCCCCAGGTTGTTCTGGGCCTCGAACATGCGCGGCTGAATCTCGATGCAGCGCAAGAGAAACTCCTCGGCCTCGCCCATCCTCCCCAGTCGCACCAGGGCGTCCCCGGCACCGTTCAAGGCACTCGGCATGCGCGGATTCAGGCGCAGCGCCGCTCGGAACTGCCCCAGGGCCTCCTGGGGTCGGCCCGCCCGCACGAGCAGGTTCCCCAGGGAATGGCGCGCGGTGACGTTGGCGCCCTTCAGCTCGAGGGAGCGGCGCAGGTGGGTCTCGGCCGGCTCGAGCTCTCCGCGCTCCGAATACACGACGCCCAGGTGCTCGTGGGCCACGTAGTTCTCCTCGTCCACCTCGAGGGCGCGACGGAAGAGCACGACGCTGTCGCGCCAGTCCGCCGTGCGCTCCCGTGCCAGGAGCGCCAGGGGCACGAGCGCCAGGACCCCGAACGTCTTGGCGAGCGTGAGTCCACGGCCCCGCACCAGGGAGAAGACTCCGAAGACGATGGCGATCCACAGTCCGATGCTCGGCAGGTAGGTGTAGCGGTCGGCGCGGGCCTGCATGCCGACCTGCACCAGGCCGATCACCGGCACCAGGGTCCCCAGGTACCAGGCCCAGCCCACCGCGAGGAAGGGCCGCCGGCGCCAGGGGAGGAAGAACAAAAGGCTCAGGACCGCGAGCACGAGCACGGCCACGAGGAGCTGGGGCTCCCAGAGCTGCCTCTCTCCCGACTCGATCAGAGGATGGGGATAGAAGTAGGAGAGATCCTGGGGCCAGAGGTTGTCGCGCACGTAGGCGACCGTGCTCTCCAGCGCGTTGCGCAGTCGAAAGGCGAAGGGCACCTCGTCCACGCTGGACGTGGCGCCACCCTTGGCCTGGACGAGGACCGTGACCCAGGACGAGGCGGCGATCAGGGCGAACCAGGGGAGCTTCTCCAGGAGCAATCGTCCCGACCTGGTCCTGGAGAAGCGATCCAGGGGCCAAACGTCGAGCAGCAGGAAGACGCAGGGCAAGGTGACCAGCATGGGCTTGCACAGGAGTCCCAGGACCAAGGCCAGGGTCACGGCCAGGTAGCTCTTCCAGGAGCTCCTTCGGGCGTGGGCCGCATAGGCCAGGAGCGCGAGCATCCAGAACAGCCCTCCCAGGAGATCCTTGCGCTCGGACACCCAGGCCACCGACTCCGCCCGCAGGGGGTGCACGACGAAGACGAGCGCCACCAGGAGGCTCGCCCCCAGGTTGCGCGTGGTCCACGCCAGGAACAGGAACAGCCCGATCCCGTTCAGGGCGTGCAGCAGCGCGTTGACGACGTGGTGCGCTCCGGCGTCCACCCCGAAGAGCTCCACGTCCAGCATGTGGGAGAGCCAGGTCAGCGGATGCCAGTTGGCG
>JAUIEE010000532.1 GCA_030428965.1 bacterium
TTCGGAGGCGTGGTGCTGTTCGTGGACGCCCAGGGCGGCCACGACGGCAAGTTCCGCGTCCTGGTGCTGCCCGATCCCGACGAGGCTCCCTGGCCCGATCGCCGCTACCTGCGACAGGGCGTGCGGGCCAACGGCTGGCTGCTCCTGGACACGGTCAGCATGGGCTACGAAATCTGGCGCAACCTGAACGCCTTTCCGCCGTCGGTGCGCGAGGCTCCCGATCTATCCGCTCCCATGGGCGCGGGGGGCAAGGGCAGCGAGAAGAAGTCCGACCAATGAGGCGCGCTTCGCTCGTTGCCCTGGTCGGGGCCCTCGGAATCGGCGTGGCCTGTCAGGCCTCGCGACCTGAGGCCGTCGAGCGGCCCGGACCCATTCCCCCGGCGGTCCTGAAGCGCTTCGAGCTGGCCGAGGGCACGTCGGATTCCGTGCTCGAGCCCGTGCACGTGCTCGGCAAGTCGACGGCGGCGGACGAGGAAGGACTCGATTCGCCGGCCGCTTCCATTGAACTCGATGACGTCCTGACCTCGGTCGAACGGCACTTCCCGCTGATCCTGGCCGCCCAGGAGGAGATCGAAGCCGCGGAGGGGCGCCTCCTGCAGGCCGAGGGAGGCTTCGATACCGCGTTGAAGTCCAGCAACAGGTTCGAGCTCGAGGGCTTCTACGACAGCGAACGCCTCAAGCTGAACCTCGAGCAGCCCACGGGCCTCTGGGGGGCCACCTTCTCGGGGGGCTACCGACTCGGGCAGGGGACCTTCGCGGACTACGAAGGCGGTGAGAAGACCAACGAGGACGGCGAGTTCAAGATCGGTGTCAACCTGCCCCTGCTGCAGAACCGCGCCATCGACGCTCGGCGAGTCGCCCTGTGGCGCGCGCGTCTGGCGCGGGAACAGGCGGACCCGGTGCTCGTGATCAAGAGGCTCGAGTCCACCCTGAAGGCGACCGACGCCTACTGGAAGTGGGTCTCGGCGGGTCGCTTGCGGGAGATCGCCCGGCGACTTCTGGCCCTGGCGGAATCGCGTATGGCCCAGGTGCGTTTGGCCGTCGAAGAGGGCCTCTTGCCGCGCATCAACCTGACCGAGAACGAGCGCCTGATCGTCGACCGGCGCGTCCGACTGGTGCGCGCCGAGAGAAAACTGCAGGAGGCGGGGATCGAGCTTTCGCTCTACTGGCGGGACGAGCAGGGCCGGCCGACCGTGCCGCCCGACTCCCTCTTGCCCTACGAGTTTCCCGAGCCGCGCGCCTCGGAGGAAATCGTCGTGCCGGAGGACGAAGCCTTCGCCCTCCGGCATCGGCCCGAGGTCATGGCGACCCAGCTGGAGCTGGAGCAGCTTCGCCTGGATCGGAGCTTGGCCCAGAACCAGCTCCAGCCGCGCCTCGACTTCGGCCTCTTCGCTTCCCAGGACATCGGCGACGACGTGAACGACCCCGACGACAAGGGGCCCTTCGAGCTGGAGGCCCTCGTCAACCTCGACGTTCCCTTGCAGCGGCGCAAGGCCAAGGGAAAGGATCGAGAGCTGCGCGCCAAGATCGCGAAGCTGGAGCGTGAGTTCCAGTTTCTGGTGGAGGTCATCACGACCGACGTCATGGATGCACGCTCGGCCCTGACCCAGGCCTGGCTGCGGATCGAGCAGGCGCGTGAGAACGTGCGGCTGGCCAACGAGCTGGCCGACGCCGAGCGCTTTCAGCTCTCGGCGGGGGAGAGCGACCTCCTGCGCGTGAACCTACGGGAGCAGCAGGCTGCCGTGGCCGCCGCGGAGCTGGTGGAGGTGTTGCAGGCCTACTTCCGCTCGCTGGCCACCTATCGCGCCGCGCTCGGCATCCCCCACGAAGAGACGAGCTGGGGCCCCGCGGAAGAGTGACTCGCGTCGAGCCTGTGGCGCTCGATCTCAGTCCTGCGCACGCCGGTACACCAGGTACTCCTCGTCGTGGATGCTCAGGCGCCGGTGCAGGCGCAGCAAGCCCTGGTGCAGCTGTCTGGGCGGAGGCTCGGGCAGTTTCTCCCTCGGCACGAACCAGGCCCCGACGCCGTGGGCCTGTTCGAGTCGGTCGAACGTCTCTCCGTTCGCGGGAGAGAAGGCCGTGCGCGTGGGGTACACCTGGACCGTGTAGTCTCCGATGAGGCGAAAGGGGACCAGGGCCAGCTTGTCGGGCGGAACCTCGACGGTCTCCATGGCTGCGCGGGCAGCCTCGATGCGCTCGTCTTCCTCCACCAGCTCCCGGGCAGCCGAGCGAGTCCAGAGCCACTGGACGGGCAGGAGCACAGCCAAGCCTGCGACCAAGGCCGCCCGAGGGCGGGGGAGCCAACTCCGTGCCGTGGCCAGTCCGGCCAGGCCAACCAGACCGACGGGCAGGGTGAACAACAGGTTGCGCAGACCCTTCTGGGCTCCCACGTCGTACAGGGTGTAGGCCAGGACGAGCACGGTGAGACCCAATCCTCCGCAGACGAAAGGCAGTGGATCACGTCGACGAAGGCGCCAGCCCAGGACGAGGTTCGCCGCCACCACCAGCAGGAGAGCCACGTAGCCCGTGGTCCGGAAGGCCATCGGGCTCTCCATGACGAGCGCCCGCGTGGTCTCCAGGTTGCGTAGCGTGTTCCTTCCCACGGCCTGGGCCCAACGCACGGGGGATCGACCCAGGCCGTAGTCGGCGACCGCATCGTTGTAGTTGAACTGGCCATGGCTGGCCCAGGTCATGGGCACCGACCCCTTGCCGTCGAGCGCCTGGATCCAGTTGACGAAGAGCAAGACGAGGACGCTGGCCAGGAACGCGGAGAAGATCCGAAAGCGCGGGCGTGGCTGGGCGGCCACGGCCAGGGGCAGCATGGGAAGCACGAGCAG
>JAUIEE010000533.1 GCA_030428965.1 bacterium
CCGACGAGAACGATCACTGGTACCAGTTCTGGCGCCAGGAGCGTTTCAACTGGTACACCGACCTCGGGATCCGTGCGGAGAAGCTGCGCCTGCGGGATCACGAACCCGAGGAGTTGGCCCACTACGCCACGGCGACCGCCGACGTGGAGTACGAGTATCCCTTCGGCTGGGGAGAGCTCGAGGGAATCGCCTGCCGTACCGACTTCGACCTCAAGCGCCATTCGGAAGGCTCGGGTACGGAGCTGGCCTACTTCGACCCTCAGACCAAGGAACACTACGTGCCCTACGTGATCGAGCCGGCCGGCGGCATCGACCGCATGGCGCTGACCTTCCTGATCGACGCCTTCGAGGAAGAGCAGCTGGAGAAGGACACCCGCACGGTGCTGCATTTCCACCCGGAGATCGCGCCCGTGACCTGCGCCGTCTTCCCCCTGGTCAAGAAGGACGGTATGCCCGACCGGGCCCACGAGATCGAGGCGGACCTGCGCAACGCAGGCTTCTCGACCTTCTACGACGAGAAGGGGGCCATCGGGCGCCGATACCGCCGACAGGACGAGGTCGGCACTCCCTGGTGCGTGACCGTCGATGGGGACACCTTGTCGGAAGGGGTCGTCACCGTTCGCGACCGCGATTCGATGGAGCAAGCCAAGGTCCCCACGCAGGAGCTCGAGTCGTACCTGCGCAACGCACTGCGATCATGGAAGCGAGCCTAGACACCCAGCGTTCGAGTGCGGTCGCTGCCCTGGGGCGCGGCCTCCTGTGGGGCGCCCTCTTCGGAGCCGCCTTCTTCGCCGGCGACGTCGTCAGCGCCCTGGTGCGCTTCGGCTCTCGCTTCGATCCCAAGCCGATGAGCGTCCTGCTCGTCCTGGCCGTGGGCGCCTTCGTGATCGTGCCCGCACTGCTCGCGGGGGGCCTCGTGGGCGTGCTCTCGCGCTTCGTTCCTCCCCTGGCCGCCCTGGCCCGCTGGCGGGCTCTCGGGCTCCTGGTCGTGTTCGCCGGCGCCCTGGGCTACGGGCTCGTGACCCGCAAGGATCCGCAGCTGTCGTCGCCTCGCGCCGCCCAGCTGTCCGTCGAGCGGCCTCACCACGTGCTGTGGATCCTGATCGACACCCTGCGAGCCGACACGCTCTACGGGCCCGGGCTGGACTTTCCCCATGCCCCCCATGCGGCTCGGCTCGCCCAGGACTCGATCCTGTTCACCGACGCCGAAGCCTCCGCGGGCTGGACGATTCCCTCGACGGCCGCTCTCTTCACCGGAGTCCACCCCACGGCCCTCGGGGCGGACCGCGGGCTCTTGCCCAACTGGTCGGTCACCCTGGCCGAGCGCTTGCGTGCGGCGGGGTACCGGACGCGGGGCTTTATGGACAACGCGCTGTTGGACCGCACGAACGGCTTCGCCGCCGGTTTCGAGACCTTCTTCAAGCGCTCTCCCATGGACTTCGCCTGGAAGCTGTGGCCCCAGCGTCTGATGCCGGTCGAGCTCGGCGACCACCTGCGCCATCGCCTGCCCATCTCCTACACGGGGGCCGAAGAACTGACGGACGCCGCCCTGGAGACCCTGGCGGCCGAGGACGGCGAAGACCCGCTCTTTTTCTACGTGCACTACATGGACGTGCACACGCCCTACCGCTTGCACCCCGACGTGGCCGAGATCCCCGAAGGAGTGGACGAGCTGCCGCTCTTGGACCGTGCCCTGAGGCGGCGCATGCGCGTGGATCAGGAGCTCGTCAGCGACGACCATCTCGAGACCCTGTGGACCCTCTACGAGACCGAGCTGACCTTCCTGGACGGCCACCTGGGACGGCTCATCGACGCCTTCTACGAGCGTTGCGGCAAGGAGAACTCGGTGGTGGTCTTGACCTCGGACCACGGAGAGGAGTTCTACGAGCACGGCAGCTTCGGCCACGGCATGACCCTCTACAAGGAGCTGGTGCACGTGCCCCTGCTGCTGCGGGCCCCCGGCCTGGAGCCCCAGGCCGGCAGCCGATTCGATCATCCGGTGCGTCTCGTGGACGTCTTGCCCACCACCTTGGACCTCCTGGGCTTCGACACGAGCTCCGAGCCGTTCCCGATCCAGGGCATCTCGCTCCTGCCCTACCTCCGAAACGGCGAGGCGCCGCCCGCCGATCCGATCTACGCGGCCCAGAACCGCTTCCACCGCACCGTCTTCCGCTGGCGAAGGGGCGATGACGTCTACGTGGTCACCAAGCGCTCGGACGGCGTGGAAGAGGTCGAGGTCTACAACAAAGCGGACGACTACGCCGAGAAGCGTGACCTGACCTCGGACCAAGAGGAGCTCGTGCTGCGCATGCGCGCCGAGCTCGACGCCTTCCGCGCTTCCCAGGTGGAGATGCAGGATCCCGGCGAGACCGGAGCGGTGCAGAACATGGACGCCCTGCGCGCCCTGGGCTACATCGGCGAATAGCGCCTACTCGGGACGGGGGACGGCCACGTAGTCCAGGTGAGAGATGCCGGAGATCGGGCTCTGGCGGGAGCCCGGGATGTAGGCCGTCCGGGATTCGGGGCAGACGAACAGCACGCTGGACCCGGTCGTGATCCACGCGTCGATCCGAGCGATGGTCTCGGAGGGGAGGGCCAGGCCGAAGCGCTGCTCCCCTTCGACCGCGACGATGGCGAAGCGGTAGGCCTCCTCCTCGTCCTTGTCGCTCAGGTAGTCGAAGATCATGGCGCACACCCAGGGGCGCAGCTTGTCCTGCACCTGGTAACGCTCGAAGGCCTCCAGGCAGCTCTCGAGCTCGAGCAGCGTGGGGGAGCGATCGAGGATGCGCTCGACCTCGTCGAAGAAGCCCAGGCGAGCATAGGCCGCCGTCAGGAT
>JAUIEE010000052.1 GCA_030428965.1 bacterium
GGCGGGGCGAGCTTCTGCGGAAGGACTGCAGCCGGCTGCGGCCAGGAGACCCGCAAGGGCGAGGAGCTGGGGTAGGTTCATGTCTGGGAACAGGATACCCGGCCATCGGTCCAGGGTCCTGGCTGGACACCGGGACTCGGAGCCCGAGCCCCCGTGGGCGTCTCCCGGGTGCCCTTGGGCCCGTTCCCGGGATCGCGCGCGTCGGTGGGGCGTGAAGGCTCTTGCTCGGCGTGTAAGGCCTGGCCCTGGGGGGACACTTCTTGGGCGCGCCAGCGTTGCCGTGACTCGGGCCAACTCTTAACCTCCAATCCCGTCCCAAAACGAGAGCCGAGTCCACACGATGCGCACCATCCTCAGCCAATTCTCCGAAGAGTTCTGCCACTCGATCCGCCCGCTCTTGAGCCCGCTGGAGCGCGCGACGACCAACCTCGCTTCTCTGCAGGACAAGGGGCTCTCCCGCGAGATCCTGGCCCAGATGCGGGAGGTGCAGCACCAGTTCGAGGTCCTCGTGAACAAGGTCGAGGACCAGGAAGCGTTCGTGCTGATCTTCGGTCCGCTGAAGAGCGGAAAGTCCACGCTGATGAACGCTCTCGCGGCCGCCTATGTGAGCGAGGTTTCGAGCCTGCCGGCCTACCCCTGCATGGTCTACGTGACCCACGCGGAGGAGCGGGCCTTCGTGCTCACGCGCTACGATGGTCGCAGCGAGACGTTCACCGATTCCGCGACGCTCCAGCTGCACATGCAGCGCGCCCACGTGGACCTGGCGCGCGCGATCCGGGAGGCGGAAGAGCGCGGCGAAGAGTTCGATCCGGCCCTGCACTTCACCGAGGCGATTCGGCGCGTGGACGTCAAGATGCCGGCCGGCGACCTCGAGCAGTCCAGCGCCGTTCTGGTCGACACGCCCGGGCTCTACAGCCGCATGAAGTTCGGCTACGACCGCATGACGCGGGAGTTCCGGAACACGGCGTCCAGCGCGATCTTCGTCGTCAAGTCCGACAACCTCTTCCTCGAGCAGGTCTTCGAGGAGTTCGGTCAGCTGCTCGACCTGTTCAGTCGCATCTTCCTCGTGATCAACGTCGACTCGAGCAAGATGGACCTCGGTCCCATGGGGGACCTGATTCCGAGCGTGGAGCAGAAGGACCCCCTGCGCATCGTCGAGGCCTTCGAGAATTTCTCCATGAGCGCGCCCCTCAAGGCGGCCGCCGACGACCGACGCCTGCGCATCTATCCGATCGACCTGCAGCGGGCCGCACTCGAGCGACTGAAGAGCGAGGAAGAAGACCCCTCGCAGATCGCTTCCGAGCGGGAAGCCAGCTTTGCCGCTTTCCAGGGGGAGCTGGCGGACTTCCTGAACAGCACGGACTACCTGGTGGCCTTCATCCACGACAGCCTGCGCCGATCCGAGACGCTGATGGGCGAGCTGAGCTCCGTCCTGGGACAGCCGGCGATCGTCGACATGTCGCGCCAGCTGGCCGACCTGCGCAACGAGGAGAAGCACGCCGAGGGGATGCGCGTCACCCTGGAGAAGCTCGGCAAGTTCGAGTGGTCCCAGGCCTTCGGGGAGCTGCGAGATCGCCTGGGTGAAGAGACCCGGGAGAAGAGCAAGGAGCTCGCCAAGCGCGCGGAGAAGAACATGGACGCCGGCCTGGAGCGTTGGTTCAAGACGAACGCCAGCTTGCAGAGCCTCAACGAGGACGACCTCTTGCCCGAGCTGACCAACTACCGGGACGAGCTCGCCGGCTTCGTGCAGGCGACCCTGGCCCAAGAAGCGGCCGGCCCCGCGGCTGGGATTCGTGTCCCGCGGGGCATCGAGTCCATGCTGCGGGAAGTCGGCCTGCCCCTGGACGAGTTCGCGCGCCACGCGATCGATGCCACCGGGGCCGGGGACAACATCGAGGATCCCTCCTCCCTGCTCTCGAGCGCGGACATCCCCGTGCGCAAGCGCTTCTGGGACTGGATCCTTTTCCGCAGCCGCACCTCGATCCGCCACAAGCTGCTCGGCCCGAGCGAGCGCCCCTCGATTCGGATCTCCGTCTCGGACAAGGGAGCGCGTTTGGGGGGGCCGGCCAAGGAAGCCATGAAGCGTTCCATCGATCGGGCCAAGGGGGGGCTCCTTGCCCGCTGGAACGAGGCCGTCGAAGAGGGCTACCTCTCGAGCTACACCCGCGTCCTGTCGACCGACGTGCGCGAGAGGCTCGCCACCAAGGCCCAGGAGGTCTCCCAGCGCCTCGAGGCGCTCAAGGGAGAGATCGCCGAGGTGGCCGAGCGCTGCGAGCGGATCGACGAGCTCTCGAGCGCCTGCAAGCGTGCCGGGGAGAAGGTCGCCGGCCTGCGGGGCGCCTACCACACGATCGACGACAAGCTGCGCGAAGAGGAGGAGGTCGAGCTGCTTCCCGTCGAACGACAGGCTGCCGAAGAGCCCGAGCCCAAGCCCAGCGCGACGCCCCTCAATCCCGAAGGGTAGGCCCGGCAACCTTGCCTGCCAGGGACCTCCCGTGAGGTCCCCGGGGCAGTTCGGTTGTCTCCAGCACGCTCCGGCGTCCGGTCCACGCCGGGGCCCGTCCGGCAGCCCTAGTTGAGCTTGCGGCGCAGGACGTTCGTCTTGTCGACGAACGAGGCGCGCACCACGTCGAAGTGGGCGCGCGGGACGAGCCACTCGTCTCCGTCCGCGTCCAGGTCGTCGGGCAGGTTGCGGGCGTAGTCCCGGAAGACGGCGGTCAAGAAGCCCATCGCGTAGCGCGGGGTGGCGAGCCGCTGGAGCGTGTCCCGCACGTAGTCGTCCCCGACGTCCGGTGCGAAGAAGTCTCCGAGCCTGTGGGGCGTGCTCGCATCGTCCGAGCAGGCGATCAGGCGCTGGTTGGCGATCTCGGTCAGCTCCTGGCCGGTCCACTCCAGGGTGGGGACGAGGTTCGACTTGTCGAGCCGCATGCGCTTGAGCTTCTCCGGTCCCGCGTTGCGGTAGATCTCGTCCAGCTCGATGGGCAGGAAGAGCTTCAGAGCCAGGCCCGGCGTCTGGAGCAGCTTGTGGTCGAGGATGGTCTCGACGAAGCGGCGTGCTCCGTCCGGATCGGCGTTCAGGGCCGAGGGCTCGTCGATGCGATCGAAGAGCACGTACCAGGCGGAGTAGCCCAGCTTGGACAGGATGGCCTCGAAGCGCGTGAGGTGGTCGTAGCGGGTGGCTTCGTCGGTTCCCTTGGGCCAGGGGAACTCTTCCCGATGACTGGCTCCGACGCTGCGCAAGGCCTTGAGGACGGGGCGCGGATCCCGGTTGAGTACCCGCAGGCTGCGCACCTTGCGTGCCAGGGAGGAGAGGGACACGCGCTCGATCAGAGCCTGCAGCACGACCGCGGCCACGAGGCTCAGGCCGACCACGTGCCAGCCGAGCTCGGAGCCCTCCTTCACGAACCGGTCCGAGCGGTCGGCGATGGGGGCAATCGCGACGGCGACACCGACCACGACGACCACGGTCCGCAGCATGTTGAAGAACATCGTGCGCCAGCGACCGAAGTGCAGCCGTGCGCCCACGTCCTGCAAGGCCTCGCTGGTCGTGCGGCGGTGGGAGTCGTAGTAGAAGGCGCTGAGGAGGAGGAAGTCGGCCTTCTGCTTGTCGCTCAGATCCTTGGCGGACTCCTTGGAGTCGAGGAAGCGATCGACCAGCTCGGTCACGCCGCCCGAGAGCATGGCGTCGAGGTGGTCGGACAGAGACCAGTGTCGATGGACCGCGCGGCCCACCTCGGCGGGCTCGGGCTTGGCGCCGACCGAGCGGCGGAAGCGCTCCAGGTAGCTGTCGAACTCCACGTAGTCCGTGCAGAGCACGCGCTTGGAGGACTCGGACAGCTCCTCGAGCTTGCGGCGCATCATGAGCCGCAGCCCGCTCTTGCCGCTGCCTTTCTCCCCGAACACGATTCCCGGGGAAGGCGATTCGGGATCGCCGAACAGCCGCTCGAAGTCGGAGTGCACGGCCCCGCGGTCCATGCGGGAGAGGATGGGATCCTTGTCGGCGTCCTCGCAGGAGAACGGGTCTTGCTTGAGGCCCCAGTGCTTGCGCCAGGTTTCGATGAACATCGAGGGTTCCCTAATGGAGGTTCGGGCTGGAAACGGGCCCCAGAGTGTAGTGGCAGCCCGGCCCCACTTCGAGGCTGCGGAGAGCGGGTGAGGGCCGGCTCTCCTCGGAATCGTTCCCTTCCCCCGATCCGCGGCTAGCATGGCGCCCATGAAGCGCAGCTGGTTCCCCGACTCCCTCGTCCTGATCCTCGGAATCGTCTTCCTGGCCCAGATCCTGACCTACGTCTTGCCGGCGGGGGAGTTCCAGCGGGATGGCCGGTCGGTCCTTCCGGGAACCTACTCTCTACTCGAGGAGGGGGGCGCTTCCTTCAGCGTCCGCTCGTTGGCCGCTGCTCTGTTCGCCATTCCGGCCGGGATGGGGAAGGCCGCGGACATCATCTTCCTGGTCTTCATCGTGGGGGGAGTGATCGGGATCATCAAAGCCACCGGTGCGATCGACGCAATCGTGGGAGCCGCGATCCGGCGCCTGGGTTCCAAGCCGATTCTGCTCGTGGGGGGGATGACCATCATCTTCGGCGTGGGGGCATCGACGATCGGGATGGCCGAGGAGTACCTGCCCTTCGTTCCGATCCTGGTGACGATGTGCTTGGCCTTGAAGATGGACGCGGTGGTTGCCCTCGGCATGGTCTACGTGGGGGCCGCGGTCGGGTACGGGGCGGCCGCGGCGAATCCTTTCACGGTCGTCATTGCCCAAAACCTGGCCGGCGTGGAACCGCTCTCCGGCCAAGGCTTGCGCTGGGGCTTCTTCGCCGTGTGCATCGTGATCGGCATTCACCACATTCTGGGCTATGTGAAGCGGATTCAGGCCGAGCCCTCCCGAGGGTTGGTTGCGGACGTGGACTACTCGAGCGGCTTCGAGGCGCCCAAGGATGTTCCCATGGACTGGGGCCGCGTTGCCGTCTTGCTCGGCTTCGCGGTCACGATTGGTATCTTCGTGTGGGGGTCGAAGAGGTACGAGTGGTACATCACCGAGCTCTCCGTCCTGTTCTTGCTGCTGGGCCTCTTCTCGGCTGCCGTGGGGCGGGTATCGCCGAATCGGGCGGCCCTCGAGTTCAAGTCCGGGGCGGCGGAAATGACGACGACAGCGCTCTTGATCGGCTTCGCCAAGGCGATCTCGGTGGTGCTGGACGAAGGCAAGGTCACCGACACGATCATTCACAGCATCGCGACACCGTTGCAGGAGCTCTCACCGTCGGTGGCGGCGGTCGGAATGCTCGGCGTGCAGTCCCTGTGCAACCTGTTCATTCCGTCAGGGTCGGGCCAAGCCTACGTGACCATGCCGATCATGGCTCCGCTGGCGGATCTGGTCGGCGTCACCCGCCAGACTGCGGTGCTCGCCTATCAGATGGGGGACGGCTTCACGAACATGATCATCCCCACGAACTACGTGCTCATGGGGATGCTGGGTCTGGGGCGCATCCCCTATCCGGCCTGGGTGCGTTTCATCGGTCCCCTGGTGCTCAAGCTCGCGCTGGCCGGCATCCTGCTGCTCGTCCTCGCCGTCCACTTCGAGTTCTAGTCGGCGTTTCGGGAGCGCCTGGGGCCTCGAGCCAACCTTTACGCAATCTTCGATCAGGCTCGGCGGCTCCCGTGCCGATTCCCCTTCCTGGAGGTCTATCTATGGGACGGGAGCGATTGATCGAACGTTTGCGGGAAGGGTTCGCGCTGGACTGGCACGGACCCCATGGCATCGACCACTGGCGGCGCGTGCGGGACAACGGCCTGCTCTTGGCACAGGCCAACGGAGCCGACGGGGAGGTGGTCGAGCTGTTCGCCCTGCTCCACGATGCTGCGCGGGAAAACGCCGAAGCGGATCCCGGCCACGGCGAGCGCGCAGCGGACCTGGCCCGAGCTTTGAACGGGGAGTTCTACGAGCTCGACGGGGACCGGCTCGACCTCCTCCAGCGGGCCTGCGCCCAGCACCTGCCGGGAAGCCGGCGCGACTGGGAGCTGACCCTCATGACCTGCTGGGACGCGGACCAGCTCGACCAGGGCCGTTTCGGCCTGCGCCCCAACTCGATGAAGCTCCTGACCGAAGCGGCCAGTCAGCGATCCATGCAGGACCGGGCCTGGCGCCGGGCCCGACGCTGGGCGAGTCAGCTGAGACCTGAGGCCGCCTAGGCCTCCCGACTCGCTACCATGGGCCCCATGTCGAGGCCCACGGGAGTCGAGAGCTACGCATCGCTTCTCCGGCGTCGGCTGGACCGGCGCGATTTCCTCGGGGCCACGCTCGGCTGCTTCGGCGCGGCCCTGATCGGACCTCAGGCCAAGCCGTCGTCTGCACTCGGGTTCACTTCCCTGGCGGGGACTCGCGAGGACGTGCTCGAGGTCCCCGAGGGCTACCGCGCCGAGGTCCTGCTGAGCTGGGGTCAGCCGATCTGCAAGGGGGCTGGGGAGTTTCGCCTGGAGGAGCAGAGCGGAGCTTCCCAGAGCCTGCAGTTCGGCTTCAACCCCGACTTCAGCGCCTGCTTTCCCCTGGAGGGTAGCTCGGGGAATCGGGGGCTCCTGGTCGTCAACCACGAGTACCCGGGGCCGAACGAGATGTTCCCCGGATACGAGCGAGCGCGTCTGACGCCGAGTCAAGTCGAGGTTCAGATGGCGGCCTGCGGCCTGTCGGTGGTCGAGGTGCAGCGCACGAAGGACGGCTGGCGGGTGGTCTCCGACTCCCGCTACAACCGACGGATCACGTCGTCCACGGCCATGGATCTCGCCGGGCCGGTTCGTGGGGACGCCCTAGTTCGCACCGCCCTCGATGCAGGCGGGCACGAGGTCCTGGGGACGTTCGCCAATTGCGGTGGGGGCAAGACCCCCTGGGGGACCGTGCTCAGCTGCGAGGAGAATTTCCACGAGTACTTCGCCCGGGCTTCGGTTCCCAAGGGAGAACGGCTCCAGGAGGGCTTTCGGCGCTACGGGATGCTCGATGCGAGCCTCTACGGGTGGGACACGCACGTACCGCGCTTCGACCTGTCCGAGCATCCCCAGGAGGCCCACCGCTTCGGCTGGGTGGTCGAGGTGGATCCCTTCGCGCCGGGATCGAAGCCCAAGAAGCGCACCGCGCTGGGACGCATGCGCCATGAAGGCGCCACGCCGGTCCTGGCGGACGATGGGCGCGTGGTCGTGTACATGGGGGACGACGGTCACTTCGAGTACCTCTACAAGTTCGTGAGCGCAGGTCGCTTCGACCCAGAGGGAGGGGAGAGCAACGGCGAGCTCCTGGACCGGGGCACCCTGTTCGTGGCGCGCTTCCACCTGGACGGGACGGGCGACTGGCTGCCCCTGATCCCGGAAGGGCCGCTCGAGGGCTGGTCCCCGGCGCGCATTCTGGTACACGCCCGCGCGGCGGCCGATCGGCTCGGGGCCACGCCCATGGACCGCCCCGAGGACGTCGAGGTCAATCCGGTCAACCAGCGCGTCTACGTGTGCATGACCATGAACCCCGCGCGCCTGAAGGGCGACGGCGGTCCGAACCCGCGCGCCTCCAATCGCCACGGTCACGTGCTCGAGCTCTCCGAGTTCGGAGGCGACTTCGCGGCTCGCCGGTTTCAGTGGTCGCCTTTCATGCTGGCCGGACCCGAGGGCGAGGGGCAGGGGGGCCAGTACGGTCGTGGAGGCAAGGCCGAGCCCCTCTCCTGCCCCGACAACATCGCCTTCGACGGGGTCGGCAACCTGTGGATCGCGACCGACGGTCAGCCCTCGGCCCTCGGCATCAACGATTCCATCTACGCCGTGCCGACGGCCGGACCCGAGCGCGCGCGGCCCCGGCGCTTCCTCAACGGTCCGATTGGGTGCGAGATCTGCGGACCTGAGTTCACGCCCGATTTCCGCACCCTGTTCGTGTGCGTTCAGCATCCGGGGGCCGGTGGGGGGCTCGAATCGCCGCGCAGCCGCTGGCCCCACGACGGCTCGGGCCTACCGCGCGGCAGCCTGGTCGCCGTCACCGGCTCGGACGGGCGCCCGGTCGGAAGCTAGCCCCCGGGAGAGGTGCGCATTTGTGCCGCTCACCGTGCGCGCGTAACCTGGAGCCGGAACGGAGTGAAACCAGAGAGGATCTCGGACATGGGAACTGTATTCATCGTGGGCGTGGATGGCAGCGAGGGCTCGGAGCGGGCGGCGCAGTTCGCGGCCAGGCGGGCTCGGGCGGAGGGCGCGAGGCTGATCCTCGCCCACATCGTGAACTGGTCCCCGCACGAGGGGCTGGCGATGGTCGAGATGGAGACGCGCCACGCGGACCGGGAGAAGGAGATCGAGGCGGCCAGGGAGAAGCTGCTCGATCCCCTGCGTGAGAAGCTCGCCGGTGAGGACCTGACGATCGACGTCGTGGTGCGTCACGGTCACGCCGCGGAGGCCCTGGGGGAGCTGGCCGAGGAGGTCGGCGCCGAGCAGGTCTTCTCCGGACGCCGGGGCACCTCACGGGTGCGTGCGCTGCTCTTCGGCAGCGTTTCCTCGTCCCTGGTCCAGATGTGTCCCGTGCCCCTGACCGTCGTGCCCTGAAGGATGATCGTCCTCCGGCCTTCGACGATCCACGGCGTCGGTGTCTTCACCACGCGGGCCCTGCGCAAGGGGGAGGTGGTCGAGCTGTTCCGGCGCGGAGACTATCGCTTCGTCGAGAACCCCAAGGGGGACGAGCTGCGCATGTGCCGCCACTTCTGCGTGCGCGACGAGGATGGCTACCACTGTCCGAAGAACTGGAATCGCATGTCGGTCGGGTGGTACCTCAACGATTCCGACGAGCCGAACCTGGAGCACGAGAACTACGTCTACCGCGCTCGCCGCAAGATCCGTGCGGGTGAGGAGCTCCTGATCGACTACGACGAGCTCTAGGCAAGAAAACGGCCGCCGGAACGCGCAGGCGCCCCGGCGGCCAGGATCCGAGCTTCGGGGCGCCTAGGGCTGAAGCGTGATCTCGAAGCCGTTGGCGAAGCCCAGGGGCACCGTGGCTCCAGGGGAGTCGTCTGCCAGGCGACCCTGGACGTAGAGCTTGCGCCCGACCAGGTTGACGTTGTTGGGGATGGCGACGTTGACGGGCGCCGGGATTCCGGCTCCGGCCCACGCGGCCCCGGTGTAGGCGCGGAAGACGCGTCCGATCAGGAGCTCACCGTCGATGCCGGGGCCCGCCATGTTGCGATCGGCCCGGGGCGATCCGCAGGGGAAGCCAGGGTCCGAGCGCCAGGAAGCGGAGACCGAGGGGATCGAGCCCACGGCCTGGGTTCCGAGAGGGTTGTCCACCCCGAACTGGATCGTGGTCCCCACCTGCAAGGTGCCGTCCAGGATCACGATGCTGTTGTCGGGGTTCACTCCGCAACCCAGGGCGACGACCCCCGGAAGGGTCGTGTCGCCGACCTGGATCAAGTCCGGCTGCGTGCTGGTGTCCTCGTCTCCCTCCGCGTTGGCGATCGACAGGCTGACGGTGTATAGGCCTTCCTCGGTGTAGGTGTGGGTGGGGTTCTCCTCGGTGGAGCTGCTCCCGTCCCCGAAGTCCCACAGGTAAGACGTGATCTCGCCGACCGATTGACTGGTGAAATCGACGTCGAGGGGGGCCGCGCCCATCACGGGGCTGGCCTCGAAGGCTGAGGCGAGGGGGGCGCTCGCACCACCGTCCAGCTCCATGAGGAAGGCGGCGCCGGTGTTGTAGATGAAGCGCGATCCAACGGCCACGTCGACCTTGCCGTTGCCGTCCCAGTCTCCCAGGGAGATCATCGACTCGCCCCAGCGGACGCGGTCCCCCAGGCGGACGTCCCAGCCGCCGGCGCGGTCGCCGATGCGCAGCGAGCTCTTGATCGTGCCGTTGGGGTTGAGGAACAGCAGGTACGCAGCCCCGTTCATGGACGCTTCGTTGAGTTCTAGCCCGAACAGGGATCCTTCGCGGTGGGCTCCGACCAGGATGTCGAGCGTGCCGTCTCCGTCCACGTCCCCCGCGGGGGTGCAGGCGACCGCGAACTCGTAGAAGTGCCCGATGTACTGACCCGTGGGGTTGATGGCCTCGGGCCCGTAGTAGAACCAGTCCTTGCAGGTGCCGTCGGAGTTCAAGAGCAGGAGGTACTGGGCACCGGTGCAGCGCATGCCCCAGATCGTCCGGCAGTAGCCGCCCACGAGCAGGTCGTTGACGCCGTCCCCGTCGAAGTCGCCCATGTTGGCGCAGGACATACCCCACAGCTCACCCCAGGAGTCGGTGTTGATCTCGGTTCCGGTGAAGCCGTTCGTCTCGAAGGACAGGTTGGTCGATTCACGCACCGTGCCATCGGTGTTCATGAAGCAGATCTGCACCGAGTCCCCGTGGCGTGCACCGATGGCGATGTCGTTGACGCCGTCGCCGTCCATGTCGCCCATGCCGGCCACCGATCCGCCGAACTCGTGACCCCGTGGGTCGTCGCCGGGGACGAAGGACAGGTTGTCTCCGCTGGTGGCGCTGATCTTGTGGTGGTCCCGAACCGTGCCGTCGGTGTTCAGGAACAGGATGTAGCAGGCCCCGGCGTTGCCGGCTCCGTCGTCGTCGCGGTTGGCTCCCACCGCCAGATCCACGACGCCGTCGCCGTCGAGGTCTCCGATGCCGGCCAGAGCACGGCCGAAGCCATCCGCCGAGCCGAGGTCCACGTTGAAGTTGCCGCGCAGCTCGCTGATCTTCTGGGAACTGCGCACCGAGCGGTCCGCGTTCATGAACAGGATCCAGACGGCGCCGGTGTTGTTGCCGCCGTCGTCGTCTCCAATGGCGCCCACGGCCAGGTCCTGGACCCCGTCTCCGTCCAGGTCGCCGATCACGTCGATGGAGCGGGCGAACATGTCCTGGTTGCCGATGAACAGGCCGGCGCCCTGGTTGCGGCGGATGATCTTGTGGGAGAGGACCAGGCCGTTGGGGTTCTCTTCGGCACGCGGGCCGCGCAGGCTGACCGAGTCGATCAGGGCGCCGTTGCCGCTGCCGCTCCTGTCCTGGAAGGCGACCGAGGTCGAGGGGTCGTGGGAGGAGACGGTGTAGTTGTAGACCTGCCAGTCGGTGCCGCCGGAACCGTCCAGGGTGAGCGTGTCGACCAGCTCTTCGCCGAACCAGACCTCGAAGACCCGGTCTTCGGTGGTGCTGGCGCTGGGCGTGGCTGCGAAGCTGAGGGTGTAGTCCTGGCCGGCGACCACGTGCACGTACTGGCCCACGCCCCATTCCTCGTCCATGTCCAGCACCTGGGCTCCCTGGTAGGCCTCCGGTGTGCCTGCCACGTTGCGCACTTCGACCTCGGAGTTCTGCAGGGAGTACCAGCCTTCGAAGACCGGCCGTTCCATGCTCGCGCCCGGCTCGAGGACGGGGTCCTGCTCGAACTGTCCGTTGCGCAGGTGTTCCACGAAGCCCGGGCTCCACGGGATCAGGGCCACGTCGTCGATCAGGACCCCCAGGCCGCCGCCGGTCAGGTCACGAAACTCGACCGCGTCCTGAAGGGAAGCTCCGGTCAGTGCGTAGCTCCTGTAGTCCCAATCGAGGCTGCCCGCCGCCGGAACGACGATCGTTTCGATCAGGCTGTCCGCGTAGTAGACCTCGAAGGTCATCTCCGGTGCACCGGGGCGGGGAGAGAAGGCGAAGGAGAGCGCGTAGCTCTGACCCGGCTGGGTGTTCGCCACCTGCCGGATGACGGACAGGGAGTCGAGCTCGAGGTGCTGCTCGTTGGAGACCGCGATGAGATCCCCGATGTTGTTCTGGAGCTCGATCATGCCGGCTTCGGCGGTCCAGCCGGTGATGCTTGCGAAAGCATCGAAGTCGCCGTCCGCAACGGCGGGGCCCTCGAAGTCGGCGTTCGAAAGCAGGTTGTGCGAACTCTGGGCTGCGGTCGCGGAGCCCAGGGCGATCGACAGCGCGGCGATCTGAGTCCAGGAGGAGAAGCGATCTCGAGTGCGATGGCACGAATGCATGGAGGGGATCCCTGATGGTGGTCGATACCGGTGGCACGCTGCGGTGGGGCGAGCGGCCTTCGGAAGATGGCTTCCTCGGCTGATTGGAGGCCGTTTCCCGCGTCCTAGCGGGAAATCCTGCCAAAAAGGGTACCCGGGGCCCGGTGGGCTGGCAACGGCGCCCGGGGACTCCGAGCCCTACTCCTGGCGCAGGAGCGGGCCCGTGTTTCCCGTACGTTCGACCAGGTCCCGCATGGTCTCCAGAGCCTCTTGGATCTGCCCTTCATCCCGGTAGTGCTCGAAGAGCCGTCCCAGGATGCGGCGGGTCACGGGGTGTTCCTCTCCGCGCATTTCCAGGTTGGCCAGGAGGGCCTGGTTCCAGAACTGCTCGGCCCTCACCGGTTCGGCCAGGTGGAGGTGCAGGATTCCCAGCAGCTCCGAGAAGCGCGCGTAGGCCACCGGATCCAGAGGGGGAGCGGCGGGGCCCTCCGGGCGCATTGCCCGACAAATGCGATCGAGCAGCTGGGTCACGCTCCTGAGGGTCAGCCGGTGCTCGGCCGACATGGGGTTGCGGGAGCGTTTCCACCGGCGCTCGAGTCGCTCGGCCCGGGTCTGGGCACGGCTGAAGTCCCTGGACAGCTGCTCGCTCTCTTCGCGCTCCTCCCGGAGCGCCCGGGAGAGCTCCTTCTGCCCGCGCCGCAGCTGGTTGATCTCCAGCGCCTGGGAGGCGGCCAGGGCCCCCAGGCCAAACAGGCCGAGCCACAGCAAGACGTGCCCGAAGGCACGGGCCAGGCTGGACGTCCCTCTCGGGGCCGCTTGACGGGTCTGGAACATGGCGAGGTGAGGGGCGCCGCGCGGGCGCCGGAGTCCTTCTCGGCATGGGCCGACCGAACCCTTTGCCCATTGTGGGGCAGCCGGCACCCCACGCCTAGGGCCAGGACCCCCCCGGTTGCCCCGCCGGGGGCCCTGGGGATCCCTCAGGGCAGGATGTGGACCTCCCCGGGTCTCAGGTCCAGGGGCAGGGTCTCGACGATCTCTCCTCCCTTCCCGAGATGGAGGTAGGCCGCGTCCGAGGTGACCGTGACCACCCCCGAGCGACCGTCCACGATGGGAAACGAGTCGTAGTTCGAGTAGCCGTCCGCGCGCATCTCGAGGATCGTGACGGGTTCCGCCCTCTCGCTCGTGACCCGGAAGGAGTCGGCTTCCAGGCCGAGCCCCGAGAGCTCGATGCGCAGGTGCACGCGGGCCAGGACCTCGATCTCGAAGTCGTCGGGGTCGTCCACCTGTCCCACGTCGGCGTAGGTCGGGACGATGTCGTCGGAGATCAGGTGGAACTGAACGTGTTCCCGGGGCACCTGGAGCAGCTCGAAGGAACCGTCCTCGGCGCTCGTGACCGCCTCCCCGAGGAAGAAGCGCGTGACGTCCGACATGCCTCCGAAGACACGCACCGCCTCGCTGACGCTCGGGATCCAGGGCGTGATGCGCACGCCCGGGATCGGATCCCCCTTGCGGGTCACGACACGGCCCCGGATGCGCTCGAAGTTGGCCCCGGCGGGGACCTGCAGCTCGACGCCACGCTCGCCCGCCCGGATGGGCTCGCTCACGACCCCCGCGTGCAGGCCTTCGTCCAGCACGTGCAGAACGTACTCACGGTCCAGCAGCCCGGGCAGCTCGAAGGTCCCGTCCTCCTCCGTCGTAACCCAGTACAAGAGCCCGTTCGGCTCGAAGATCGGGCGCGCCGAGCCAAAGGCATGACTTCCGTCGCGCCGTGGTTCGTCGGCCAAGGAGTCGATCGCTTCGGCGGGCACCTGGCCACCGGCCATCAGGGCCTCGAGGCGCAGGGGGAAGCTGCCGAGCACGCCAAAGGGCGTCGGGTCACCGACCCAGACGCGGATCGAGGGGATCGGCTCTCCCCGGGCATCCAGCACGCGGCCGCGGATCGAGAGGGCCTCGGCCCCGAGCCGAACCTGCACGAAGTCCGGCCAGCCGTCCTCTTCTTCCGTGGCTTCGGCCGGGCGCAGCACGACGCCGGGGAGGGAGCCGGCTTCGACCGCGATCAAGCGCTCGGTCAGCACGGCCCTGCGCAGGTCGATCACGAAGCGTCCCTGGGGATCGGTGCGCACCATCGTCAGACCCAGCGCCACCCGCGCCTCGCTGGCGGGCGTCCCGTCCTCCCTCAGGACCGTACCGGCGAGCGAATGGGCCTCCGGCACCCGCGGAGCGAACAGCTGCACGTCCAGGTTCAGGGTCGTCTGGTCCGGTTCGGGCAACACGGCCGGCGCATAGCGATCGTGGACGACCTGCAGGAGGGCTCCGCCGATGACCGGGACGCGCTCCAGCTCGAAGGCGCCCTCGTCCTGGGACCGGGTCTGCCAGCTCATCTGGTAGGAGGCGTCCAGTACGTCTTCGAAGCGCGCTTCGAAGTCGGCCGGCAGGTTGAGGCGCACCTGGGCTCCTTTCAGCGGCACCCCCCAGGGATCCAGGACGCGGCCGGCGATCTCGATGGCCGGCGCGAGGACGAGCACCGGGTCGAGGCCTTCGGGTCCGTTCCACGAGCCTTGCCGTACGCTGACCCAGCGCTCGTCGGCGACCTCCAGGGCTCCCTTCTCGCGGCTGGTTTCGAAGCGGAAGTGGCCACCGTTGGTCGAGGTGAGCGTTTCCGTTTCGCCTCGCACGCGGATGGGAACCCCGTCGAGGGGCTGTCCCAGGCTGTCGAGCACACGCCCGCTGATGGGAAAGGTGGCCGGGCTCTCTGGCTCTTCGGAAGGGGCTTCTCCGGAAGGTCGGGGGGAGGGCAAGGTGGCCACGCGTCCGTCGGGCAAGCTCTCCGTTTCGAGGGGCAGGGAGTCCCCGGAGCGGCGTGGTTCCAGGGGCTCCAGGGCACGGGCCGTCTCCAGCGTCGGCCCGCTCGGCTGCGGCGGCCCGGGCGGGGTCGAGGGGCGAAGGATGAACCACGTGCCCGTGGCGGTGACCAGACCGGCTGCGATCCAGATCTTGACGTTCAAGGCGAGACCTCCGAGGGTTCCCACGGCTGCGGTTGGACCCTCTCGGGTCAGGGGCAGGACGGCCAGGACCCAGGCGCGGCCGTCGTTTCCGTGGGCCCGGTCGAGGCGCTCACGGAGCTTGGTGATCCCGCGATGGAGGCGACTCTTGACCGTTGCCAGGGAGACCTCTTCCCTGCGTGCGATCTCACGCGGGGGCAGGCCCTCGTAGAAGCGCAGCAGAACGGCTCGGCGGAAGGGCTCTTCGAGTTCGAGCAAGAGGTCGGCGATCTGGCGTTCGACGTGCACCCGCCCGACGAGCTCGTCGGTCGGGGGAAGGGTCTCCGGACGGGCCTCTTGGGCCTCCCGGGCGCGGCGATTCTCTCCGGAGCATACGTCCTGCCGGAACAGGTTGCTCACGACGGTGCCCAGCCAGCTGCGCAGCTGGCTGGCGTCCCGGGGAGGCCGCTCCAGGGCGACGACCCAGGCTTCCTGGGCCAGGTCCTCGGCGCGGTCGGCGTCCGCGACCAGCTGGCGGGCCAGCTTGCGCATCCACTCGACGTGCTGAACGAGGGCATCCGTGGTGAAGGTCGAAGATTCACTCATCGCGGTCGCCCTACCGGATGCAGCGCCCCCCGCATCGATGGCGCCGAACCGCAAGAAATGCTCCCATGCCGCCCCTTCGTCCCGGGGAGGAAGAATCCCAGGGGCTTCTCGGGGCCTGGAGACTCAGCGCTTGATCCCCATCAGGGTCTCGCCCTCGGCCACGAGCTTCTTGGCGGCCCGGAAGAACTCCCGGCCCCGGGGATCCCCGGGCAGTTTGGCCTCCCGGATCCAGGCGGCCTCCTGCTCGAAGAGTTCGCGCGCCCCCTCTTCGTCCCCCAGCTTCAAGCGGGTCAGGGCCAGGAAGATCATCTCCGAAGGGATCCCCTCGAAGGACTCGCCGCGGTTCAGGGCCTCGTGTTTCTCCAGGTAGCGCAGGGCGTCCGCATAGTGGCCGAGTCGATAGGCCGTGCCGCCGGCAATGTTCCAGATGAACGAGAAGGGCAGTTCCTCGGTGCTGGGCAACAGGCGCAGGAGCAGATCGACCTTGCGCTGGGCACGCTCGTAGTCACCGCGCTCACGTTCGCCGTCCATGATCAAGACCCAGGCATCGAAGGCCATGTCGCTCAGGACCGTGGGCCGAGAGCGGGCCAGGCGAACCGCGGTCTCGCGCAGGTCCTGTCCCAGAACACGGTTCATCTCGAGGCTGGCGACCACGTCTTCCACAAAGACGAGGTCTTCGAACAGGGGCTCCAGGATCTCGTCGGCCTGCCGGGAGAGGGCTCGGCGACGAGCGGCCCGGCGCCGCATGTCGGCTCGCTCCTGGATGGGGACAGTCTCCCAAATGCGGTGGAGCCCGCCGGACTCCACGCTCGCCAGGCGGTTGCCGGCGGGGGCGAAGGCGATCGCCTCGATGAAGTTGTGGTGCCCACGCAGGGAGACGATCTCGCCGCGCTCGGGCTGCCAGAGGCTCAGGGTCCCGTCCCAGTTTCCGCTCACGATGCGCGAACCGTCGCTGCTGATGGCCAGGGCCATCGGTTGGGCGTGTCCGCGTATCTCGTGCAGGAGCTCCCCCGTCGCCTGGCTCACGATGCTGATCGTGTTGTCCCAGGTCTCGACCGTTGCGTAGGCGAAGAATCGCCCGACTGGGTCGACGACGAGATCGGCCAGCTCGGACGGGGCTCGGTGCGTCGAGAGCACCTCGGTGTCCTCGATGCTCCAGATGCGTACGCGGCCGTCGTAGCCGGGGGCGATCAGGCGTTCTCCGTCGGCACTGAAGTGCACGCTCCAGCCGCCTTCTTCTTCCGCAGGAACGCTCCAGCGGTGAACCAACTCTCCGCTCCGGGTCGACCATAGGCCGACGGTGTTCCTACCGTCCACCTCTTGCCAGGCCGCGAAGCTGGAGCGGTCGGGAGCGAAGTCCACCTGCCCGAGTTCGGGCAAGCCATCGCCGACGGAAACCAGGATCTCTCCGGTTTCGGCATCGAAGTGCCTCAGACGATCGTCCTCGTTGATCGTATAGAGGGTCTCTCCGCCTGGCGAGAAGGCGATGCCGCGCACGGGCCCGATGAAGTCGGGCAGGGTGTAGAGGCTCTCCCCGGTGCGAGCATCGGACACCCCGACGCGGTTGGAGGTGCGCAACCAGGCCAGGCGGTGTCCTTGGGGGTCGAAGACGACGCGATGGACGTCCTGCCAGGCCAGCTCGGATCGCAGCAGGGTGGCGCTGGAACCCGGCTGACCGTCCCAGATTCTCAGGGTACGATCGAAGGAACCGGTGACGATGCGGTCGCCGTTCGGGCTGAAGTCGAGGGAGGTGACGATGTCGT
>JAUIEE010000534.1 GCA_030428965.1 bacterium
GCCTCCGTGGCGGCCTCGGGCTCCACAGGCGGGGCCTCGTCAGGCGGCTCGCCCGCGCCGGGCGGCGGCGCCTCCGCGGCTGACCCCTCCGCCGGGCTCATCTCCGCCGAGGGGTTCTCCGTGATCCCGGCGGGCTGGGGATCAGCGTCGGCGAGCGCTCGATTGCCGGCTTCCCCTTCGCCTATGCCGCGCGTTTCGAGAACCTGACCTTCACCGACCGCGAGACGGGCGAGGTCGTCACCCGCCACGTCATCAAGTACGAGGGGCTGCTTCTCGCAGCGCGCTCCTCGGGACTGCGTGCGATCCGGACCCGTGTGGTCCAGTCGCCCAGCAAGGACAACCGCTGGACGACGATCGTCGCCGCCGAGGTCGAGGTCAACGATGGCAACGTCTTCTCGGGCATCGGCGATGCCAACCCGGACAACGTCAACGGACGCATCCGGCCGCACTGCATCCGCATGGCGGAGACCCGCGCCAAGGCGCGGGCCCTGCGTGACGCGATCGATCTCCATGGAGTCGTCTGCTTCGACGAGCTCGAGACGGACGCTCCGGACGCGCCTCGTGATCGGAGGTCCACGCCACACCAGCAGCCCGTCAACGGGAGGAACAACGGGCAGGCCCGCTTCGAGCGGAATGGAAACGGGAATCGTCGGCCTCAGAGGCCAATGACCGATCGGCAGCGCAGCTACCTGCTGAGCCTGCTGGCCGACGAAGGCTTCGACGGCAGCGCCGCCCAGGCCGAGCTCCGTCGCTCTTTCGGAACCGACGATCTCGAGTCGGTGAGCGCGGCGGAAGCCAGCCAGCTCATCGACTCCCTCGCCGGGCACTGAACAGGTGTTCGGCTCTGAGGCTGACCGACCCACGTCGATCAGCCTCTTTTTCGTGCTGAGTTCAGGCCGCCGTGGGCAGGAAGCGAGCCAGCCTGGTCCGGATCCGCGGCATGCTCCGGCGGATCTGCCACTCCGGAAACCCGGTGAGCCGACTGGCGGCCGCGAAGCTCCCGCCGTCGACCAGACCCTGGAGCATCCTGCGCTCCTCGGCGGTGAGCACGGCGAGGCCTTCGGCGATCTGCATCTTCAGCAGCGGACGGCTGCGGCAGCGGGCCGCGCATTCCTGGAGACGCTCACAGCTCAGGGAGGGCTGGCGCGCCTGCCGACGCGAAAAATCGACGAGCTTGTTGTGCAGGGCGCGCTGGACATAGGCCCGCGCGACCGAGCTGGGCGTGCGACCGGACTTGCACTCGATCGGCTGTTTTCTACCATCGAGAGTCTTGAGGAGGGACAGGTAGGCATCCTGGACGATGTCGTTCCAGGAGTCGCCGACCCAGCGCCAGCGTTTCGGAACGCTTCGCTTGAGCTGCACGCACTGGAACTCCGCGGAGACGAGCTGACGCATGGTGGACACGGGGATCGAAAGGGTCGAGACGGTCATGGTTGACCTCCAGGGTTGGGGGGCGTTGACACACAGCCAGCCCGGCGCCTTGGAGGCGGTTCACTGAGATCGGATCCGGGGGGAGCCACTATGGGCGGCGGGCTGGTGACATGCGGGACAGCAGGCAGCGTCCTGACACGTCAGGGGTCTATTTCCCGACCGCCGAAAAAGCGAAAGCGCCCAGCCCGGTTTTGTGATTGAAAGGAACGGACATGGAGGCCGAGCAGCCCAGGAACTTCGGAGAGGCGGAGACTCTGGCGAAAGTCCTCAGGACCACGCGGGATGAGAGCCGGTCGAGCTCGAAGGACTCCTACTACGACCCTGCGATCCGCTACTACTTCAAGAAGCGTGGTGTCGCGGCCTCGGACGTGGATGACCTGACACAGGAAGCCAAGATCTTCCTCTACACAGAGGCAAGGACGAGCTACGACCCCAGGAAGGCCCGCTTCCGCGCCTTCTTCTGTCGCGTCCTCCAGAACTTGCTCCTCCACCACTTCCGCAGGCAGGGCCGGGCGCAGAGGCGGATCGACGAGCTGAAAGACCAGACCGCAGGACCCCAGGAGGAGCTCTACGCGGAAGAGCTACCGGACGTCTTGCGTTTCCGCATGAAGCAGGTCTTCGACGACTACTGCGACGACCTCGATGACCCGGTGCTAGAGAACAAGGCCCTGTGCCTCTGGCTCCGACTCGACGGCATGAAGCAGAAGGAGGTGGCCGACAGATCGGGCGTCAGCCGGCCGACCCTGAAAAAGTGGCTCGAAGAGGCCTCTGCGCGCTTCTGGGTCTGGGTAGAAGAGCGTGTCCACCCCCGAGACTGGGAAGAGCTGGTTCCCGCCGAGCTCCGCCCCGGCATCGAGACGGCCTGGTTGAACAACTCGACCAAGCGGCGCGCGCTCCTGGACCGTTTGGATGACCTGTTCCTGACCCGAGGACGCGACACGGAAGACGCCTCATGAGTCCGGACTCGACGGTTTCCCTTCCCGCTGCGACGGTGACGGTTCGGGTCCTGGCTGGAGCCGCCGCAGGCCGGGTCTTCGCCTATTCGGGCCCGAGCCGCTTCCGGGCCGGAAGGGAAGAGGGACTGGAGCTCTCGCTGCCGGAGGACTCCTTCCTCTCGCGTAGTCACTTCGCGCTCGAGATCGAGCCTCCGCGGTGCCGCCTCGTCGATCTCCAGAGCAAGAACGGCACCTACGTCGATGGGCTGCGATACGGCGGGCGCAAGCCCTTGCCGCCCGGTCGCAAACAGGCTCCCGGCGGTGTCACAGAAACACAGCTCGCCCATGGAGCCGAGATCGAAGTCGGCGAGACGCGCATCCGCATCGAGCTCGGTAGTGAGGAAGGAGACCGACCTGGAGTCGACGCTGCAGGGCACCCCTCGCGGATCGCGGGTTACGCTATC
>JAUIEE010000535.1 GCA_030428965.1 bacterium
CGACCGATAAGCCCCGGAAACCGCGCCAAAAGCTGATCCCCGTCCGCCTCGAGCTCCCCGAGGCCCTGTGGATCCGCCTCGACGCCCTCCGCCAGGAGCTCACCGACCGCCTCGGCCACGTCCCCACCGACAGCCAGCTCATCACCGAGCTCTGCTTCCTCACCCTCAACGCCCGCATCGGCGAACCCCACCGCATCGCGATCCACCGCCGCGACCAGCTCATCTGGGTCACCGGCCCCGACGGCCCCCTCCAGCTCGACGAAGCCGACCTCGACCAGCTCAGCGCCAGCGCCAACGCCGACATCGAGCCCTACGACCTCGAGGCCGAGCTCCAGTGGGCCGACGAAGTCGAAGACACCCGCCTGGCCCGGCCCACCAACCACAACCCCTTCAACGGCCGCACCCCGAAGTACGGCCCCGCACCACACCCCATCGCCGATCGGCACCAGGCCCCACAAGCCAGCGAGCGCCTACGACGAGCCATCCTCTACCGGAACCTGTCAACGAGTTTGAGACACTTCGGCTATTGGATTCTCTGAGCCCTATGTCGGCACGGCGCGCCCGACTGCCTGCGGGCGCTGCGCGCCCTTGGCGTCGGCCTCGTTGGCGGTCTGTCGCCCGACTGCCTGCGGGCGCTGCGCGCCCTTGGCGTCGGCCTCGTTGGCGGTCTGTCGCCCGACTGCCTGCGGGCGCTGCGCGCCCTTGGCGTCGGCCTCGTTGGCGGTCTGTCGCCCGACTGCCTGCGGGCGCTGCGCGCCCTTGGCGTCGGCCTTGCGGTCCGAGATTCCCGTCAGAGCTCGACCTCCGGCTCTAAGGTCCCCAGGGCCGGCCCTTCCGCCCTCGTCGCCGTCGGCGTCGCCCCCCGCCTCGCTCCGCTCGGACTGGGTGAGGGGCGACGCCGACGGCGACGAGGACTCCAGGGCCTTAGGCGCCTCGTCTTGTGGGCGTTGCCCGCCCCCCTCGTTCTCGGGAGCGTCCCCGTCATTCTCGGGAGCGTTGATCCAGACTCGCGCCTTGAGCTGACGGACGCGGGGCCGTCCGTTGGGGAATCGCTCCGGGTGCGCCTGATAGGCGGCCTCCAGGGCCTTCTGTCGCCCGGCCAGGGTCTCTTTGGCCAGGCCGGCGTGCACCGTCGCGGGGGAGAGCATGGCGATCCCCCCATGTCGGTGCTCATCGTTGTACCAGGGGAAGAACGAGCGGCAGAAGCGCTGGGCGTCCTCGATGGAGTCGAAGCGGCCGGGGAAGCTGGGATGGTACTTCAGCGTCTTGAACTGGGCCTCCGAGTAGGGGTTGTCGTCCGATACACGGGGGCGACTGAGCGATTGCGTGACGCCCAGGTCAGCGAGCAACTGCGCCGTGCATTTGGCGGTCATCGGCGAGCCGCGATCCGAGTGCAAGGTGAGCACATCGGGATGGACGCCGTACTTGGTGCAGGTCTCGCTGATCAGACGGCCTGCAAGGCTGGCGTTTTCACGGTCCGCGACCATCCAACCGACGACGTAGCGGCTGTAGATGTCGAGCACCACGTAGAGGTAGTAGTGGTTCCACTTCTTCGGCCCGAGCAGCCGCGTGATGTCCCACGACCACACCTCGTTGGGCGCTCTGGCCACGAGCTCGGGCTTGCGATACGGGGGATGACGCAGCTGGTTGCGGCGGTCGCGCACCTCGGCCCGCTCGGCGAGGATGCGGTACATCGTCCGCTCCGAGCAGAGGTACTGGCCCTCGTCGAGCAGGGTCGCGACGACCTCTGCCGGCGAGCGATCGACGAACCGCTCCGAGCAGAGGACGGCGTGGACTTCGTCGCGCTCGCTGGAGCTGAGCGCCCGGGCAGGAGTCGGCCGGGGCTGCTGGGGCCCGGTGTTGTTCGAACCTCGGCGGCGATAGAAGGTCGCCCTCGGGACGCCCAGAGCCGCGCAGGCCGGCTTGACGCCGACCTTCTGCGCGAGCTCGGTGGCGGCGATCACGAGTTGCTCTCGTCCTCGAGGTTCAAGCCCAGCAGCCCGGCAACTTTTCCCTGCACGTCGATAATCAGCTCGGCCTGCTCGAGCTTCTTCCGCAGCCTCGCGTTCTCACGCTCGAGCTGCTCGACCCGCTTCTTGTCAGGGCTCGCAGGCTTCTTCTTCCGCCCACGACGGCGCCCCAGGCCCGCCAGCGTGCCTTCGCGCCGCGCCTTGCGCCAGTCCACCAGATGCGAGCTGTAAAGCCCCTCTCGGCGCAGCATCCGCCCGATGGCCCCCGGCTCCGTCGCGTTGTCCGCTTCCTCCAGGATGGCCAGCTTGTACTCGGCCGAAAACGTCCGCCGTTTCGGCTTCGCCTCGACCTCCGGATCGGGTCTCGTCCCCTCGGCTCCGACCGCCTGCGCAGCTTGAGCCTCCTCCTCAGGCAGGATCTCCACCTGCACCTCCTGCTGCTCGTCCTTGCTTCTTCTCGGCACCTGAACACCTCGCGCCCTGCTCCCTATTTCTCAGGGTACAGAAGTGTCTCGCTCATGTTGGCAGAGAGGGTACCGCGACGCCGCCAGATGCGCGGTGAGGGGCTGCACCTGCCACCTCTTCTTACACGTCCACCACCTCGTCCGACGATGCGAAGGCGGCGGCAACCGACCCAGCAATCTCTATACCGCCTGCGCGACCTGTCACGGCCGCATCCACAGCCTGGCGTGGATCCTCCGACGCCTGGAAGTCCCGATCCTGCGCCCACCCATCCGGATCCCCGCCCCCCTCCGCACTTCCAAGCTCGCCAACACCCTACGAAGAGCGATGAGGGCATGCTGATGCGACGCCAATCAGCCAGTTTCCACGCGGGCGCGAGCCCACACGACCGAAGAGG
>JAUIEE010000536.1 GCA_030428965.1 bacterium
CAGCCACGACGGCGAATGTCTCGTCTTCCGGACGACCCAGTTCGGCGACGAACCGGACGAAAAAGCGACCTACAAGAAGCTGCCGCTGGACTGGAAGGTGCGCCCGCACAGCATGGAGATCTACCTGATCCGCAAGGACGGCACCGATCGCAGGCAGCTCACCGAGCTGGGCGGAGCCAGCTTTGCTCCCTTCTTCTTCCCCGACGATTCCGCCGTCATCTTCTCGACCAACCACCACACGGAGGGGGCGCGCAACTTCGACCTGTTCGCCATCCCGACCGCGGGCGGTGAGCCCCGCAGGATCACGACCTACGAGGGCTTCGACAGCTTCCCCATGTTCAGCCCGGACGGCCGCTACCTCGCCTTCGCCTCCAACCGTGGCGGTAGCGAGCCGGGCGAGACCAACGTGTTCATCGCCGAATGGCGAGACTAGCGGCCGCGTAGGGCCCGCCCTCTTGCGGGTTCGAAAACCCCCCTGGGACAGCCCCGGTGCGGACCCTATGATCGAGGTCGAGCCAAGCCATGGGAACCAAGGATCCGGAGACCTGGATGTGGGAGCGCGCCCGCGAGATGCTGGACTACGCGGATCGGGCGCACCGGCAGCTGTTCTCCCCCGGACGCCCCGGAGGCGGCACGCCGGGCTGGGAGCCGCCGGTCGACATCTTCGAGACACCCCGTGAGCTGTGGGTGCTGGTGGCCCTCCCCGGGGTGGCCCCGGACGGGATCGAGGTCGAAGTCCAGGGCACCGGGCTACGCATTCACGGGGTGCGACCTCTGCCTCCCGCCTTCCGCAAGGCCGTCGTCCATCGGCTCGAGATCCCCCACGGGCGCTTCGAACGCTGCGTGGATCTCCCCGCTGGAACCTACGAGCTGATCGAGCGACGCGTCACCAAGGGCTGCCTGTTCCTCAACCTCAAGAAGCTCGCTCCCTGACCATGAGCCAAGACGAGCCGGAAGAAGAACGCGAACCGGAGTCCGAGGGAAGTGAGTCCGCGCCGGTCCTGCCCCCCGACCATCTGATCATCCTGCCCGCGCGGGCCATGCTCCTGTTCCCGCGGGTGGTGCTGCCCATCGTGGTCGGCCGACCGTCGTCCATCCGCGCCATCCAGGCCGCGGTCCAGAACGAAAGCGCCTTCGGGGTCCTCCTGCAGCGCGATCAGGAACAGGAGGAGCCCCAGCCCGAAGACCTGTACTCGATCGGCACGGTGGCCCAGGTGGTGCGCTACATCACCGCGCCCGACGGAAGCCATCACGTCATCGCCCAGGGAGAGGAGCGCTTCCGGGTGCTCGAGTTCGTGCAGACCGAGCCGTACCTCATCGCCCGCATCGAGACCATCGCCGAGGACGCCGAGGAGGGTGGCAAGGAGATCGAGGCGCGCCTGTTCAATCTCAAGTCCCTCGCCCACCAGGTGCTCTCGCTGCTCCCCCAGAAGCCCAACGATCTCGACCAGGCGATCGACAACGCCACCTCACCGGCGGGCCTGACCGACCTGGTCGCGACCTTCCTCGATCTGCCCGTCGAGGAGAAGCAGGAGGTGCTCGAGACCTTCGACCTGCTCGAGCGCATGGACCTCGTGGCCACCAAGCTCACCCACCTGATCCAGGTGTTGAGCCTGTCCCAGGAGATCCGTGAACGGACCCAGGGAAAGATGGACAAGGCCCAGCGGGACTACTTCCTGAGGGAGCAGCTGCGCCAGATTCAATCGGAGCTGGGCGAGGGGCAATCGGTCGAGCTCGATGACCTGCGGGCCGCGGTCGAGAAGTCGAAGATGCCCAAGGAGGTCAAGAAGGAGGCCCGCCGCGACCTCGTTCGCCTGGAACGCATGCCCGAAGCCGCCGCCGAGTACGGCATGCTGCGCTCCTACCTGGAAGTGCTGGTCGAGCTCCCCTGGGCCAAGAAGACCCGGGACAAGCTCGACATCCAGAGGGCCAAGAAGATCCTCGACGAGGATCACTATGGCCTGCAGAAGGTCAAGAAGCGCATCCTGGAGTTCCTCGCTGTGCGCAAGCTCAAGCCCGACGGCAAGAGCCCCATTCTGTGCTTCGTCGGTCCCCCGGGGGTCGGCAAGACTTCGCTGGGAAGGTCGATCGCGCGCGCCATGTCGCGCAAGTTCGTGCGCATGAGCCTGGGCGGGGTCCATGACGAATCCGAGATTCGCGGGCACCGACGAACCTACGTGGGCGCCATGCCCGGCAACGTGATCCAGCACATCCGCAAGGCCAACTCGAACAACCCGGTCTTCATGCTCGACGAGATGGACAAGCTCGGGCGCAGCATGCACGGGGACCCGGCCTCGGCCCTGCTCGAGGTCTTGGATCCCGAACAGAACCGCACCTTCGTCGACCACTACCTGAACGTGCCCTTCGACCTCTCGCACGTCATGTTCATCGCGACGGCCAACGTGCTGGACGCGATCCCAGGCCCCCTACGGGATCGGTGCGAAGTGATCCAGCTGCCCGGCTACACGCACCGGGAGAAGCTGGAAATCGCGCGCCGCTACCTCGTCCATCGCCAGCTCGAGACCAACGGCTTGACCGAGAAGCAGCTGGTCATCTCCGACGCTGCCCTGGAGGAGATCATCCACTCCTACACGCGCGAAGCCGGGGTACGCAACCTCGAGCGGGAGATCGGTGCGGTCGCACGCCACGCGGCGACGCGCATCGCCTCGAAGGAAGCCAAGGCCGTGAAGATCGATGCCGGAGACCTGAGGTCCATTCTGGGGCCGGTCCGCTTCGAGAGCGAGCTCGCCCTGCGCACCTCGACCCCCGGGGTCGCCACGGGCATGGCCTGGACGCCGACCGGTGGGGAGA
>JAUIEE010000053.1 GCA_030428965.1 bacterium
CGTGACTCAGCGGTCTTAGCGGAGAGATCCCAAGCCGTAGCCGGTCCCGACAACGATCGGCACCGGAGGTTTGCGGATGGCTCGGGAGCCGGCAGACCTTGCGATGGGGAAGTTGCCTACACGGCCGCGGGATTCGGAACGTATCCCGTGCCGGAAACGTTCGGGCTAGGCGGGAGGCCTGCGTCGACCCGTCAGGAGGCTGAGGATCAAGGCGATCAGGAAGACGAAGAACAGAATCTTCGCTATTCCGGCGGCTCCCGAGGCGATGCCACCGAACCCAAGAAGGCCCGCGACGATAGCAAGGATGAAGAAAGTGACGACCCAGCTCAGCATATCTTGCTCCGACTACTCAGGTTGGCGACTTGGAGAGGCCTTCGCCTCCACCTCGGGCGTACAGCGACCAGTGTGCCATGCCAGAGGGCGGTTTGGGGACGAACTCGATTCATGGCTGCGGTTCTCCCTACGAGAGGGTCCCTTGGGGGCCGCTCCGCCTGACCCTTGCCCTAGCCGGCGTTGGCCGGCGACCGATCGGAGGGATTGCTTTCGCGGCTTCTAGCTTGGCCTGAGGGGCACGTTGAACGCAAAGCTTCGTGAAAGAGTCGGAGCTTGTGGACCGTTCGCTGGTTCTCGCTGGACCCGGGGCCCCGCCGCAGCTGGCTCGGAGGAATGGGTGAACTCAGTCGAGCGCTCTCTTGCTCTGCAATTGCTGCAATTCCGCAGTACTTTCTGCCAGCCTGCGCCGTCTTCTGGTTTCCAAGAAGGTTCTCAGGTGTGCGTGGAACGCTGAGGGGCGTGGGCACGCCCTTTGCTCGGTTTGTGGGCAAGGCCGATTCAGGCCTTCAAGCTTGCCGCAAGAGGTGCCTGGGCTCAGCGTTCGAGAGCTTTGGTCCAGGGCGCCCGGAGGCTTGTCCCTATCACGCCAAGCGAGAGCCAATGAGCATGGAGCTAACTAGCAAGAAGTCCGCCGCCCTGATTCTTTTCGCAAGCCTCGGGCTTGCCGGTTGCCCGAGCGATGGGCCTCTGGAAGAAGCTGGCGAGACCTTGGACGAGGCGGCCGATGATGTCGGCGACGCCATCGACGATGCCGCCGATGAGGTTGAAGATGCCGTCGATGGGAACGGATAGGCCCCAAGGCGCTGGGTTCCTCGAAGCCGGAAACTCCCGGGAGAAGACCTCCTCGGCCTCCTTCTCGTGAGGCCCATGGCCGGCTTCAGCTCCCTCAGCGCGCTGTGACTTTCGAAGAGGCCCGCGCCTGGAGCACGGGACTCGGAGAAAGGTCGCCGCCCCGAGCCTGGGGCCGTTTTCGGCCAGTCCATCGAGGACAGCCTTCGCCGCACCCGGCAAGAGGCGATCGTTAGCCAATCGGAGTCGAAGAGCATGAAACCCAAAGAACCCAAGCCCTCCCAGCCGGAAACCCCCAAGCCGCGTCCCGACGGGCCGGCGAAACCGAAGGGCCCCCGACCCATCCAACTGCCGGGGGATCATCCGGAAGTCCAACCGCCCAATCCTCCCCCTCCGCCGGCACCCACCAAGCCCCAGGCCTAGGTGTCGAACCGTTCATCGCGTTCTTTTTTGTTCAAACCGGGCCGATGCCCATCCAAGCAGGAGACGAAACATGTCGAATCAAGACGACGTCAAGCAGCTCAACTCCTTCCTACGCGGGGAGATCTCGGCGACGGAGACCTACCGTCAGGTCATCGAGAAGGCCGAGAGTCCCTCAGTCAGCGGCGTTCTCGCCGCCGGCCACGCATCCCACGAGCGCCGCGTCCGCCTGCTCGAGGACAAGATCAGGGCGCTCGGTGGAGAGCCCGACCAGGGCGCCGGAGCGTGGGGCGCCTTGACCAAGGCCATTCAAGGCGGAGCCAAGCTGTTTGGTCTCCCCACGGCGATCGCGGTTCTGGAAGAGGGTGAGGATCACGGCAAGAAGGACTACGCCGAACACGTCGGTGATCTCTCTCCCACGTCCCAGGCTTTCGTCCGATCCGAGCTGATGTCGGAACAAGACCGCACGCATGACTCCCTGGCCGCCTTGAAGGCGAAGGTCTGAGCTCCCCGGATCCGGTGCTCGTGTCGAGGTAGATCCCGAGCCGGAACCCGCAGGTCGACCCTGGGGTTGCCCGGCTCGGGATGGCTCGGCCCAGGCGCGGGATGCGCGCATGCACGGACGGACCCGTGTCCGTGACATCGAGCACCCCTCGGAAAGAACGTAGCGCTAGGCTCGGTCGCCCTTGGAACACGGTACCTTGTGCGCTGCTGCAGTCCGCTGTCGTAGCGCACCATCCATGGAGGACCCCATATGACGCGTGGCAAGTTCGACGTTGTCGTCCTCGGTACAGGGCCATCGGGCAGCTCGATCGCGAAACGCTGTGCTGCTGCGGGCATGAGCGTGGCCATTGTCGAGAAGGGACAGGTCGGCGGCGTTTGCGCCTTGCGCGGGTGCAACCCGAAGAAAGTCCTGGTGCGGGCTGCGGAGCTGGTTCGTCTGGCCACGGCTTCCGAGGGCCGACTTGGCTCCTTTCCGAACCCCCACATCGATTGGGGCCGCCTGATGGAGTTCAAGGCGGAGTTCACCGGCCCCGTTCCCGAAAGCGTGCGGGGCGCCCTGCAAGAGCAGGGAGTCGAGATCTTCCTCGGGGCGCCGGAGTTCGAGTCCCCCTCGCTGCTGACCGTAGGTGACGTGGGGCTCCAGGCCGATGCCTTCGTTCTGGCCACCGGCAGCGTCCCCGTTCCTCTGGACCTTCCAGGTGCGGATCTCGTTCGAACCAGCGACCAGTTCCTCGAGCTGGACGAAGCGCCCGAACGATCGCTGTTCGTCGGGGGGGGCTACATTTCCTTCGAGTTTGCCCACGTTCTCGCGGCCGCGGGAAAACAGGTCGCCATCTGGGAGAGAGGAGAGCATCCGCTGGACTCCTTCGATCCCGATCTGGTCCAGCAGCTGTGTGATCATTCGGAGGACATGGGGATCGAAATCCACCGTGAGAGGGAGCTGGTGCAGGTCACGCAAGGAAAGGGCGGATTCGAGGCCAGGAACGAGCGCGGGGAAGCCTGGCACGGAGACGCCGTGTTCCACGGGGCGGGACGCGTTCCCAACCTGGACGGCCTGCGGCTGGATCGGGCCGAAGTCGAGGTCCACAGAGATGGCGTCAGCGTGGACGGCTACCTGCGCTCGACCAGCAATCCCCGGGTCCTGGCCACCGGCGACTGCGCGGCCAGCGGGCATCCTGCCCTGACCCCGGTCGCCCATGCCCACGCCCATGCCGTGGTGGAGAACCTGAAGTCCGGGCAGGATCGGATCGAGCCCGACGTCAAGGGAGTGGCCTCCGTGGCCTTCACGGTGCCGCCTCTGGCGGGTGTGGGGCTTACCCAGGGCGAGGCCGAGGAGAAGGGAGTGGAGCACTCCGTCCTGTCCGGAGACATGGCCTCGTGGGGGAGCGTACGGAAGGAACCCTCCAGGTGCGCTGCCTACAAGCTGATCCTCGGTCCCGACAAGGAGATCCTCGGAGCGCACCTCCTGGGGCCAGGCGCCGCGGAGACGATCAACCTCTTCAGCCTGGCCATCCGTGCCGGTTGGACGGCCGCTGACCTCAAGTCCGCTCCCCTGGCCTTTCCGACCCACGGCCACGATGTTCGCAGCATGGTCTAGGGTTGACCTTCGACAGGAAGAGCTCATCGAGCCGGCCGGTCCGCGTGGGGCCTTACCCCGCGGATCCTTGTGCGCTTGGGTTTGGTTCAGGCCGGAGGCTGCTTCTTCATGGAAGCGGTAGCTGAGACCCAGTGCCACCCTAGGCGCGCCCGCCGAGCCAACCCTGGTTGTCGCGGAGTTGCGCTTCGACTCCCTTGTCCTGGAGTGCTTCCTGGAACTCCTCGTGTCTCTTCGTCAGGGCCTGGCGGGACAGGTCATCGGGAAGCAGCTCCCCAGTCGCCTCGGCCAAGGCCGCCGCATGGCCCCGGAGTGTGCTTTCTTGATCGGCGGACGACGCCTTCAAAGCCAGGGAGGCAAGGACGGACATCATCTGCATGGCGGCGTTTGGGTCCGCCGCTACGTATCGCCGTGAGCGATCGAAGACGCAGGAGGCAAAGCGTTCGAACGAGAGCGGATGGGCGATCACTCTAGCGCTGTGCGCATCACCGCGCCCCGTGGACTCGGGTCGGTCATCGCGGAGCAGCTCGTGCAGTGAGGCGCCCAACCAATCGATGCAATTGGAGGCTGTGAATGGGTCGTTGACCCCCGGAGAGAGGGCGCGAATCATGATCTCGACCAGTTGATCGACCAGGAACAGCGTGTCTTGCGTTGCCGTGCGTTCTCGACCGCAGGCAAAGCAGGATCGGACTCCGTTCAGAAGCTTGTCGTCTACGCCATGCGCGGCATGAATCTCTGCCAAGACGGCGCCCTCGACCACGAAGTCTCCAGGTCTGTACTGGACTCGAACAACGACTTCGTTCTCTTTGGCGATCTTGACGAGGGCCTCTTCGTCGATCGCTTGTAGGTACCCGTCCGAGCGGGCTGTGACCGGCTCTGCGTCCGTTTGATCCTGCCCTTGTCGATCGCCTTGGCGGAGAGTCTCCTCGGGCGGGGGCGCGGGAAACTGGGACCTCACGCTCTTCTTGAGCTCGATTCCCAGATTGGCCGTGATGTTGCCGATGTTGATCGTCTCGGGCACGTGGTGGATGAAGAAGATGAGGACCGCGACGCTCGCCAAGGCCAGGGCGATCGCCGTGATCAGCGAAATCTGGGGGATGAAGGCTGCGGCGGCAGATTCCGAACGGCCCTCTCCGGCTTCACGAACGGATCGCAGCACGAGGAGGGAGTACACGAAGGTTGCGATGAACGTCCCCAGGGTGAGCTGGTTGCCTCTGTCGCGCATGAAGTTGCCAATGAGGCGCGGGCCGAACTGGGCCGAGGCGAAAGACACGGCGACCATGGTTATCGAGAACGTGACTCCGGCCACGGTGATCATGGAGCCCGCGATCGTCGTGAGCGTGGCGCGGGCTCCATCCACGTGGTTGTAGCTCAGCCGGGGGTACGATTCGTGCCAGCTCGTCTGATACGTGGCGTCGATGTAGGTCGTCGTGAGGGCGAGTGCGATCGAGGCGATGACCAGGAGGCTCGGGACGAACCAGTAGCTGCCTCGTAGGTCTTGCAGGAGCTTGATTAGGGAAGCATTCACGGGCCGATCCCTTGTGCACGAGGAACTTCACGGAGAGCCGTGGCACTCTAGCACCCCGTCCGTGGGTTTCTAGGAAGCCTGGCGTGGGGGCGGCGACGGCCTTCGGTGAAGGCGTCCTTGGTTGTGCGCTCACTGGTTCAAGGAAGGAGTCCGCAGCCGGTAGCCGTCTTCGCCCAGGGGATGGGTCTTCTGCAGGGGAGTGCTGGAGCCGCGCAGGATGCGTCCGAATCCGAGCCGTGCACGCAGCTGGTCCAGGGCCGCGTCGAGCTTGCGGTGGCGCTCGGCTCTGCTCCCCTGGGCGCCACCCTGGGGGTCGTCGAAGGAACGGTCGGCCTCCGGGTCGCTGAAGAGCTGTCCCTGCCAGCCGCCGCGTTGCCCCAGGCGTTGCAGGGTGAGTCCGACACGTTTGACCAGGGCCCGGCGGCGGGGGAGATCGTGCAGGATCGAGCGAGCGACGGCCCAGATCTCGTCGGTGGAGTCGGTCGGGTAGGGAAAGGACCGGCGGCGCGCCGCGGCGGGGGAGCTGGCCTGGGCATGGGCGCGCTGGCTGGGGGAGCGGGTGTCGACGTAGCGGATACGCACCTCGATCGATCCGGCCACCGCCCCGTGGGAGCGCAGGCGGTGAGAGGCACGCTCGACCAGGTAGGCGAGCATGGCCTCGATCAGGGCCGGTCGGCCTTCCTCGGGTTCGAAGGTCGTCTCACGGTGGATCGAGCGCGGCGGGCGTACGACCAGGCGTCCCTGTTCGTCCTCCCGGTGGGTGGCTTCGACGGGGTCTTCGTCCAGGCCGCGGGAGCGGTCGAAGAGCAAGAGTCCGTTGTGACCGAAGCTCGCGAAGAGCACCTCGCGCGGGACGAGGCGCAGCTCGCCCACGGTGCGGATGGCGAAGCGCTCCAGGTGCAAGCCGATGGCATGTCCGACGCCGGGCAGGTGCTCGACGGGCAGGGGAGAGAGCAGGGCTTCCTCCGAGCCCGGGAAGATCTCGGCGATGCCCCCGGGCTTGGCCAGCTTGCCGGCGATGCGGGCCAGGGTGCGGTTGGTGGCGATGCCGATGCTGATCGGTAGGCCCACCTCTTCCTGGACCCGGGTGCGCATGCTCTCGGCGGCTCCGAAGGCCGAGCCATTCAAGCGATAGGTGCCGGTCAGGTCGCAGAAGAAGTCGTCGATCGACGCGACCTCCACCTGGGGGGTGAAGTCCAACAGGATCCGGGTGACCTCTTCGCGCAGGCGGTTGGCGGCCTGGGAGTCCCCGTCGCGAAAGACGGCTTCGGGGCAGCGTCGGGCGGCCTCCGAGAGGGCCATCCCGGGACGGACTCCGAAGCGGCGCGCCGCGTAGGAGCAGGACATGACCAGGTTGCGTCCGCTCGGCGGGCCCCCGACGACGACCGGTTTCCCCTGCAGATGGGGATGCAGCGCGATCTCGACCGAGGCCAGGAAGGCATCGACGTCGAGGTGCAGGATGCGCCTCGTCCGGGCCGGGAGGCGGGCATCGCGCTGGGCGGATTTCGGGGGTAGGGAGGACATCGAGGGCCCCCCCACGAGGAACGAAAGGTTAGCAGATCGGCGCAGCGGTTGGGGGGCCGCTACACTGATCCCATGGACCTGGTCCTGGTGCACCCCGAGATTCCCCACAACACCGGCTGCGCGGCTCGCCTCTCGGCGGCCACGGGCCTGCGGCTCCACCTGGTCGATCCGCTGGGGTTCTCCCTGGAGGACCGCTACTTGAAGCGGGCCGGGCTGGACTACTGGCCCCTGGCCGACATCGTGCGCCATGCGAACTGGGCGGCCCTGGAGACGTTCCTCGAGCCCGAGTCCCCCCGTCCCTTCTCCGAACGTCTGCGTCTGTTCTCCGCGCGGGGCGGGCGGTCCCTGTTCGAGGTGAGCTTCGAGCCCGACGACATCCTGGCCTTCGGGAGCGAATCCAAGGGCCTGCCCGCAGAGCTGCTCGAGGCGTGTCCGGACCGGCGCGTGTACGTTCCCATTCGGGCCGGCGTGCGGAGCTTGAACCTGGCCAACGTCGTCTGCCTGGGGGCCTACACGGCCCTGGTGAGCTCCGGTGTCCCACTTCCGAACAACGAGGGCCATTACGATCCGGACGCCCGGGGCAGCTCGCCCCAGGGGCCGACGGACGCCGTGCGTGGCGCCTCCGCCTGCGATCCATGCTGACCCGCAAGCCGCGCAAGGGGGACCTCGTCGACGTCCAGGTCGAGGGGCTCGACGATCGAGGGCGCTCGACGGGGGAGGTCGAGGGGGTTCGCGTGCGTCTGCGGGCGGTCCCCCCCGGAGCGAAGGTGCGCGGGCGCGTGCTGCGCAAGCGGCGCGGCGTGCTCGAAGTGGATCCGCTCGAGATCCTGGACCCCGGCCCGAATCTGGCCGAGCCGCGATGCGAGCATTTCGGTTCCTGCGGCGGCTGCAGCCTGCAGAACCTGGCCTACGCAGCTCAGCTCGAGGAGCTGGGTCGCTTGCTCGCCCGTTGGTTGGAGCCCCTCGAGCCCCACGCTCTCGACGGACGGCTCGAGGTCGAGCCGATTCTCGGCTGCGAGGATCCCTGGCACTACCGTAACAAGATGGACTTCACCTTCGGGACACGCCGCTGGATCGAAGCGGACGAGCCGGAGGAGGCTCCCAACGGTTTCGCCCTCGGGCTGCACGTGCCACGGCGGTTCGACAAGGTGCTCGACGTTCGGGACTGTTCCATCGCCTTCCCCGAAGCGTCGTCGATCGTGGCGACGACCCGTCGCTTGGCCGTCGAGCAGGGGCTCTCCGCCTGGGACGTGCGCGCCCATACCGGCCTCCTGCGCCACCTGGTCCTGCGCAAGTCCTGGGCGAGCGGGGAGGTGATGGCGAACCTCGTGACGACCGAGGAGTCGTCCGACGCCCTGCGCCCCTTGGTGGAAGGGATGCTGGCGGCGCACCCGGAGCTTTCGACCCTGGTGCAGAGCGTGAACCCAGGTGTGGCCCTGGTGGCCGTCGGCGAGAAGGAGGTGCTCTGGCACGGGTCGGGGCGAATCGAGGAGGTCGTTCGGGGGCTGCGCTTCTCGATTTCCGCCGGCTCCTTCTTCCAGACGAACTCCACGCAGGCCGTACGCCTGCTCGAGATCGTCCTGGAGCAGGCTCGGGTGCAGCCCGGCGACGTCGTGCATGATCTGTACTGCGGGGCCGGCTTCTTCAGCTTGGCCCTGGCCCGGGCCGGTGCCGAGGTACACGGCTTCGAGATCGTGGCCGAGGCCATCGAGGACGCCCGACGCAACGCCGCATTGAACGGCGTCGAGGGAGTCCGCTTCCGGGAAGGTGACCTGGCGTTGCTCGGAGAGGAGGCCGTCCTCGAGCGCGCCGGAAGCCTGCCGCCCAGGATCTGCATCGTGGACCCTCCGCGGGCCGGCCTGCACAAGAAGGTCGTGGCTGCCCTCGGGCGCCTGGCTCCCCGGCGCATCGTCTACGTCTCCTGTAACCCCAAGGGGGCCATCGCCGATCTGGTCGAGCTGTGTGCCCTGGGCTATCGGGTCGGCCCGGTGTGTCCCGTGGACCTGTTCCCGCACACGCCCCATCTCGAGTGCGTGTTCACCTTGGAGCGAGGGACCAGCCCGTGAAGCCGCCCGGGGATCGACGCCTCACTCCCCCCGGAAAGGGGACCCTGCGCTCCCTGTGCGAGGACTGCTCCCATATGAAGGTCGTCTCCACGGCGACCAGTCGCTTTCTTCTCTGTCAGCGTTCCCGGCTTCAGGAGAGCTATCCCAAGTATCCGCCCCAGCCGGTCGTGGAGTGTCCGGGCTGGGAGCGTTAGCCTTCCCGGGCGATGGCCAAGCCGCTCCAGATCGATTCGGGCACCTTGCTCGCCGCGTGGCCCGACCTGCAGGACCCCAACTTCATGCACAGCGTGCTCGTCATGTGCCAGCACTCCGATGAAGGGGCCTACGGCCTGGTGGTCAATCGACCGTCGCCCTTCACCCTGCGCGATCTGTTTCCCGAGCACGAGATCCTGGGGCAATCTCCCTTTCCCGTTCACGTCGGTGGGCCCGTGGAGCCCCAGGCCTTCCAGTTCCTGCACCGGGTACCCGAGCGAATTCCGGGCGGTATTCCCCTCGATGGTCGACTCTGGCTCGGCGGAGAGCTGGAGGCGATGGCGGTCTACCTCGAACAGGAGCCGGTGGCGGCCGGCGATCACCTGCGCGCTCTCCTGGGCTACTCCGGATGGCAGGCCGGGCAGCTCGATGCCGAGCTGCGTACGGGGTCCTGGCTGCCTGCGACCATGGATCCCAGCGCCGTCTTCGGGGGCGTGGGCGAAGAGGTCTGGCGCAAGGTCCTGCGCTCGGTGGGCAAGGAAGGGGCCGACCTGGGTAGTCTGCCCCCCGACGTGAGCTGGAACTAGTGGAGCGTCACCTTGGCTGAAGGACCGGAGCGCTCGGGTACGCGCCGCTTCCTGGGTTGCCTGATCAAGGGGCCAGCGGGATGCCTGGCCTTCTTCTTCGGTGCCTTCGTCGTGTCGGCCGTGATGATGCCGCCGACCTGTGGTCGCGCCGCCGGCGCGTTCATCGAGGAGAAGTTCAACGACGCCTACCAGGGCAGCGTCGAGTTCGGCGACATGCGCCTGTTGACCTTCTTCGAGGAGCAGGAGATCGGGCTGTTCGTGCTGCGCGATCCCGAGGGGCGTGACGTCGCCCGAGGATCGCTGAAGATGCCTTCCCTGCTGCACCTGATCGAGCAGCGCAAGCTGGACGACTGGATCCACCTGGGCGACCTCACCCTGAGCTTCGTGGACCTCGTTCAGGAGGAGGACGGCGAGACCAACCTGGCCCGCGCGCTGCGACTGCGTGGGGAGGGAGGCGAACGCCCCCTTCAGCTTCGCAGCGACGGCTCGTCCCTGTTCTTCGAGTTCAGTGGATCGGACGAGCGCGTCCAGATCGGCTCCGGCGAGGGAGCCCGGGCCCAGGTGAGCGTCGAGCGCCTGATCTGGTCGTCGCCGGAAACCCGCGAGCGGGGTCGCGACGTCGTGTTCGAGTCCATGGGCGGCCAGGTTCTCCTGTTCGGAACGGACGGTTCCTTCAGCCTGGAGCTCGAGGGTGGCATCGAGGCTTCCGACGGAACGCGCGTGCGCGTCGCCCTGCAACATCCGCGGCTCCGGCTCGACCTGCACTCGGACTACTTCTGGGAAGGCGGCCTTGAGCTGGCGCTGCATTCGGTGGCCAGCCACGTGGTCCAGGACCTCGTGGGACTGCCGCTGCAGGACGCCTTCGGCGACCGCTTCGAGCGCGTGGTCCTCCAGAGGAGGGGGGCCCGGAGCGAAGCCCGTGTCTTCGTGGAGGCGCGTGGGGAAGCTGCCAGCCTGACCCTGGAGGCCCGCTGGGATCCCGACCAAGGGCGACTGGTCGCGGACGGGGACGACGCGCTGAACGTCTCCTTCACGCCGGGGTCCTGGTGGACCGAGGCGTGGGTCGACGGGCGCGGGCCGCTACCCTTGCTGTCCAACTTCCACGCCCGGGCCGACGGACCCGGCCGGCTGCGCCTGGGGAACTTCGTGCTTCCCCTGGAGGGAGGCGTGTCCGCTGTCGAAGGGGACCTCGACTTCGACCTGGGAAACGTGGGCTGCGATCTGTTCTGGCCCACCGAGGAAGATCCTCTTGCGCTTTCCTTGCCCAGCGCACGCTTTCGACTGCGGCTGGAGGGCGGACAGCTCGCCTACCGGGGAGATCCGCTCCTCGAAACGGATCGCGGCGAGCTGCAGTGGCGGGGGACCTACGACCTGGACACCGAAGAGATCGACCTCTGGATCAGCTGTCCCCCCGATCGTCCGCAGACCCTGCATGTGACCGGGACCTGGGACGCGCCCGAGATCGAGTGATGAGGAGGTGGCCCTAGGCCAGCCCCATCTCCTCGACGCCGTCTTCGTCGAAGCCCAGGGCGTGCCCGAGCTCGTGGAACAGCGTCGTTCGGATCTCCTCGCGCACAGATTCCCGGTCGGGGAACTCTCGCTCCAGGTTGCGCTGGAAGAGGTGGATGCGGGCCGGAAGCTCACCGCTCACGTCCTGCTCCTCCCACAGCGGGTGGCCCACGAACAGCCCCAGGATGTCCGGCCCGTTCCCGCTGTCCCGTCCTCCCACGAGCTCGACGCTGGGCATGAGATCGACCACCACAGGAACACGCTCGAAGGCCTTGCGAAACTCCGTCGGCAGCTCCTCGGCCGCTTCCCGCAGGAGCGAGTCGAAGGCCTCTTCCGAGAGGTGCAGGGACTTCTCTCCGCTGACCTGCTTCCAGAGGCTGTCGGCCTCCTCGTGGTCGCCGCGCAGATCGGCGAGCACCGCCAGCCCTTCTCCCGCCACCAGCGTTTCGTCCTCGGAGGCTTCGGGGTGTTCGATCAGGCGTGCGAAGGCGTCCTGGGCAACCTCGAGCTGCCAGCGAGAGAGGGCCAGGCTGCCGCGCAGGGAGAGCACCTGGGGCGCGTCGGCATCGATCGCCATGGCCTTCTCGATCGACCGTTCCACGTGGGCCCAGTTGGAGAGGGCCATCCAGGCTTCGGCCTCGAAGACCCAGCGCTCCACGCAGGTCTCCTCGAGTTCCGCGAGAATCGCCAGGGCCTCGAGGATCTCCTGGGACTGAATGGCCCGTTCGGCCTGGGCCAAGCGTTCCGCTTTCGACGTCATGCCTTCCTCCGCGTCTTGACAGGCGAGAGCGCTTTCGTCTCCAGGCGGATGCGAGCTTGAGAGGCAGCGAAAGAACAGATCGGACACCTGGACAGATCGTGCCTGAGGGCCGGGCAATGCTCCCTGCCGAAGAAAATGATCTGGAGGTGAAGGCGATTCCAGCGCTCGCGGGGAAAGGCTCGCTTCAGATCGGCCTCGGTCTGCGTGACCGACTTGCCCGACGAGAGGCCCCAACGGGCGGCCAGGCGATGGATGTGGGTGTCGACCGGAAAGGCAGGGTGTCCGAAAGCCTGGGACATGACGACGCTGGCGGTCTTGTGTCCCACGCCGGGAAGAGCCTCGAGCTCCTCGAAGGTGTCCGGGACCCGGCCGCCGTGCCGCTCTTCGATCTGACGGGCGAGGCCCACGAGGGCCTTGGACTTGGTGGGGGCCAGGCCGACCTCGCGGATCAGGGCGAGGATCTCATCCACCGGCGTGCGGGCCATGGCCGCGGGAGTGGGGGCCCTGCGAAAGAGGGCGGGGGTGACCTGATTGACCTTCTTGTCGGTCGTCTGGGCCGAGAGGGCGACGGCGACCAGGAGGGTGAAGGGGTCCCCGTGGTCCAGGGGAATCGGGACCTCGGGGTAGAGCTCTTCCAGGAGGCTCTGGATCCGCTCGACCTTCTCCGCGCGCCGCATGGGGCCGAGGATAGCGCTCCGGGGGCCCGGGATCAGGTTTCCTGCGTCGGGCTTCACTTGGCCCGGGGCGCTCGGCCGATAGGCCCCGGCGATGAATTCCAAGACGAACCTGGCCCTGATCGGGGCTGTTTCGGGGGTCGGTCTCGTGGCCGGCCTGGTGGCCTTCGGTCGCTCGGAGCCGGCCTCTGTACGTGACGTGCAGCCCTTGGAGGGGAGCGCAGCCTCCAGCGCGCCGGAGACGGAAGCGAGGCTCTCCAGCGACCGCCGTGAATCGGTCGCCACGTCACCGGCATCCATGGGGACGACGGGCTCCTCCGATCCTGCGCCGCTGCTGCGCTCCTGGGAAGACTGCCTGAACGAAGAGGAGCGCCCCGATCTCCTGCGCGAGTGCCTGCTTGCCGCGGACGTCCTGGAGCAGCTCGTTCCCGACGACTTGCCGGACATCGTTTGCTCGGGGGACTTCGGAGCCCGTCAGAACGAGGCCCTCGTGGACGTCCTCCTGGGCGAGCTGGAGCCCCGAGCGTTTCTGGCCGCGGTGCGGCGCTTCGACCCCTGCGATCAGCTCGACGATGCCCTGACGAGCTTCTTCGTGCGCCAAGACGTACGTGACCCGAACTGGGGACACACCCTGGCCCTGATGCTGGGACCCGAGGATCTCTTCTCCGAGCAGGGGATGGCCCTGCTCGAGCTGGCCGCGACCCAGGCCGAAGCCGGCTCGAACTCGCTGCGCTTCCTCTTGGAAGAGGGCGCCCGGGGAGAGCACGGCGGTAGCGACGCCAGCGTGGCGCGCGCCCTGGTCCTGGCCTGGGAGATTCAGCTCGACGTCGAATCGCGTCTGGAGCTGATGGAGACCGTGCTCACCTCACCCAGGTTCCAGGGGCGTGACTTCGAGACCGACGCCCTGCTCGGATTGACGCTCAACGCGGGTAGCTTCGTCGAAGGTGACCCGTCCCTCGCGCTCCAGTTGACCGAGCGCATGCTGCACGATCCGCGCCTGGGGCCGGGGGCAGCCGAGCACCTCTTGATTCTCCAGGACTGGTGCAACGTCCCCTCCGCCATCGACGGGGGGCGTCAAACCCGGCTGGTCGAACTGGCCCGTTCGGTGCACGTCGAAGAGGACTGAGGTCCGGCCGGAGCTTCTCGTTCCCCGGGGCCTGGTTTATGGTGTCCGCACGATGCGGATCCAAACCCTGTTTGCAGCGGTTCTCCTGGGCTCCTCTTGCGCCGCCTTCGCGGGCGACGAAGCCCAGAGCTCGGGCACGCCGATGCCCCCGGAGCAGGCCGCCTACGACGTCCTGCACTACGACCTCTCCCTGAGCGTCTTTCCCGACGAGAAGCGCATCGAAGGCGTGCTCGTGATGACCGCGGCTCTGGTCGCGGACAGCCCGGCCCTGTGCCTCGATCTCGATGCGCGCCTTCAGGTCGGGCGTGTGCTCGTCGACGGCCGAGAGACCGCCTTCGAGCATCGGGCCGGCCGCATCCGCATCCAGCCGGCAACGGCCTTCTCGGGGGGCGACGAGGTCCAGGTCTCCGTGCACTACGGCGGACATCCGAGGGAAGCTCCCCAGCCCCCCTGGAAGGGAGGCTTGACCTGGGAAGAGACCGCCGATGGGAAGCCCTGGATCGCGACGTCGTGCCAGGCGGAGGGCGCCGACCTGTGGTGGCCCTGCAAGGATCAGCCTTCCGACGAACCGCTCTCGATGGACCTGCACCTGCGCGTGCCGGAGCCCCTGGTGGCCGTCTCCAACGGTGCCCTGGTTTCCGTGGAGAACTCGGAGCCGGGTTGGCGCACCTACCACTGGCACGTCTCCACGCCGATCAACACCTACGGCGTGGCCCTCAACATCGCTCCCTACGTGGCGATCGAGGGCGACTACCAGGCCGCGGACGGCAGCTCGTTCCCGGTGTCCTTCTGGGTGCTGCCCGAGAACGAGGAGAAGGGACGCGTGTTCTTCCAGGAGATCCTCGAGCACCTGCGCTTCTTCGAAGATCTCTTCGGTCCCTACCCGTTCCGCGCGGACAAGTACGGAGCGGTCGAGACTCCGCATCTGGGGATGGAGCACCAGACGATCATCGCCTACGGGAACAAGTACAAGGGCAATCCCTGGGGGCGCGACTGGGGCTTCGACCTGTTGCACCATCACGAGCTGGCTCACGAATGGTGGGCCAATCTGGTCACGGCCCGCGACTGGAAGGACTTCTGGATCCACGAGAGCTTCGCCACCTACAGCCAGGCGCTCTACGTGGAAAAGCTCCACGGCCAGGAGGCCTACTTCGAGCAGATGGCCTCCCTCCGTCCTCAGATCCTGAACCGAGCCGCGATCGCCCCGCGCGAGTCCAGGAGCACCCAACAGATGTACTTCGACCAGCGAGGCCTGGCGCCTGGCATCGACATCTACCACAAGGGTGCCTGGGTCCTGCACACCCTGCGCTACCTGGTCGGCGACGAGGCCATGTTCCGCGCTCTGCGCCGCATGGCCTACCCGGACCCGGAGCTCGAGCAGCGCACCGACGGCAGCGCCTGTCGTTTCACCGACACCGAGGAGATCCTGTCGATCGCCGAGAAGACGACCGGACGCAAGCTCGACTGGTTCTTCGAGCTGTACCTGCGCCAGCCCGCGTTGCCCGAGCTGCTTCACGAACGGAACGGAACCCGCCTGGAGCTCCTCTGGAAGACGCCGTCGGACCTTCCGTTCTCGATGCCGGTGCCCGTTCACATCGACGGTGAGCCGCAGCGGGTGGAGATGCCCGGCGGTCGTGCGACCCTGGACGTTCCCGCGGGAGCCGAGGTGGAGATCGATCCCGACGGCTGGCTCCTGAAGGCCTCCTGAAGAGAGCGATGGACGACGAACGGAAGATGACCGAGTTCCTGCGCGAAGGTCCCTGGGCGGTCGTGGGAGCTTCCACGGACCGGGCCAAGTACGGCAACAAGGTGCTGCGCTGCTACCTGCAGAACGGGCGCGAGGCCTTTCCCGTGCATCCGCGGGAGAGCGAGATCGAAGGCTTGCGCTGTTTCCCGGATCTGGCTTCCCTGCCGGAGCCCGTACCCGCCGTCTCGATCATCACCCCGCCCGCGATCACCGATCGAGTCGTGGACGAGGCGATCCGCACCGGGGTGAAGCACCTCTGGATGCAGCCGGGAGCCGAGAGCTCCGCCGCCATCGACGCCGCGGAACAAGCCGGTCTCCATGTGATCGCCGGGGGCCCCTGCATCCTGGTCCGTATCGGGTTCCGCGAGTGATGCGCTCGGCGCTCCTGAAGAAGCTCGCGGTGCTCGGGGTCTCCCTCGGGCTGGCCTTTCTGGTGGCGGAGGTCGTGGCCCGTCGCAAGTTCGGCTCGCCGATGCCCGAGCGATTGCCGATCTTGACCATCCGCGCCAACCCGATGCGCGGCTGGGAGATGGTGCCCGGGGTGCACTACACCTACCACCACCCGGTGCACGTGAACCGCCTGGGACTACGCAACGCCGAGATCGAGGCCAAGGCGGAGGGCGAAAAGCGCCTGCTCGTGCTCGGGGACAGCCTGGTCTACGGCCAAGGAGTCGGAGACGACGAGACCCTGCCGGCCTACCTGCAGCTCGAGCTGGGGAAGAGCTGGAACGTGATCAACGCCGGACACCGGGCTTACGACACCCGTCAGGAACTGGCGCTGCTGGAGGAGCTCGGCCCCGGGCTGGACCTGGACGCGGTGCTGCTGTGCTGGTTCTGGAACGACGTGCTCGAGCGCAACATCCAGTCCACCCACGAGCGGCTTAGCGCCAAGGGGGAGGTCACCTTCGATACCGGCGACCGGGTCGAGGGGTGGTCGAAGGCCCGCTGGTACGGTAAGGAGCTCGTGCGTCGCAGCGCGCTCATCATGTCGCTCTACGACATCCTGGGCGCCAGCCAGGACACCGAGCCTCTGCCCGAGGAGCACGTGGGCCCGGCCATCGAGAAGCTGGGCGGCTACCTCGATCGGTTCGTCGAGTTGTCCAGGGATCAGGGCTTCGAGCTGCGCTTCTGCGTGCTGCCGGACGCGCGCACGGTGGCGGGCGAACACTACTCTTCGGAGATCGCTATGCGCGCCCTGCTCGAGGTCTCCCGTCGCGGGATCCCGGCCTTCGATCTCGGCCCCAGCCTGCGCGCCCTGCTCGAGACCTCGGGGCGCGTTCCCGTTCTGCCCTACGACGGGCACTACGATGCCGAGGGCAACCGGGCCATGGCCCAGGCCCTGGGGGCGTGGATGGCGGCGGACACCGGCGACTGAGGGCAGCTACCGCCGCGGCAAAGCGCGCGCTACGATACGGACATGTCGAAGGAAGCCATCCTGGCCTCGCCGCGCGGCTTTTGCGCCGGTGTGGATCGAGCGATCGAGATCGTCGAACGGGCCCTGTTGCTCTACGGGCCGCCGGTCTACGTGCTGCACGAGATCGTGCACAACCGCCACGTGCTCGACGACTTCGAGAGCCGCGGCGTGTGCTTCGTCGAAGGGCTCGAGGAGGTGCCCGAAGGCGCGGTCATGATCTTCAGCGCCCACGGCGTGGCCGAGGAGGTCGAGCG
>JAUIEE010000537.1 GCA_030428965.1 bacterium
TAGAAGTTGGCGCACGGTCGGCCGCTGCCGCCGGAAGGTTGGGGGAGCGGCTCGCAGCCCCCGAAGAAGAAGGTCGCGATGCAAGTCCCCGTCGACGAGGGGCGCCGGTTGTACGCGTCGAACACGTCTTGAGCTCCGGTGTTCTCGGTCACAAAGCTCGTCATGAGCGGGCCCGTCGTTCCGGTTGGGTCCGTGTGTCCGTAGCTCCAGCCGACGGATCCATCGGGGACACAGAACAGGGCATCCTCGGGTACCAGGGCCGTAATGGTGAACCCACGACCATCGAGCGTTTGTGTGTTAGGGGGTAGACCAGGGAGCCCGGTGAAGAAGAAGCGACTTTCAGGCACCTCCATACCCGTCGTCGTGCAGAAGCCGGTCTCACCTGTGTAGAAGGCGATCTCCATGGAAGCGCCGGGACCGCCAGATTGCGGCCGCAGGTTGGACGTTGCGTATCCGAAGTAGAACCGGCTGATCAGACCGCTCTTGCCTGTCGCCTTGACCGCCCAGTCACGCCACTCGTCTCCGATCGTGCCGGAAGAGAAGAAGCCCATGGTGTTGGTGTTGAGGAAGCAGTTGGCGGTTGCGCGCGTCGATGTGATGGCCTCCGCGGCCGCGTTGCGGTACTCCCTGTGATCAACGTCCAGGAAGGTCTTTCTGCCGGTCTCCAAGTCGTAGACGACCCGAATCAGAGGACCGTTGGTGGGGTGGAAAGAAACCCGAGGGGAAGCTTCTTGGGCGACTGCGGAGCTTCCAAGGAGAACCAGCCCAAGCAGTGCCGAGAGTTCTTTCATGGCTAGTTGGTTCCGATCTGGATGACCTCGGCGTTGAGGCCGAAGCGCAGAAGAGGCCCGAAGTCGATGCCGAAGCCTTGGGTGCAGAAGCGGGTGCCGATGAGCGTGCCATCCTTGGAGATGGGGATGGTGAAGCTCGTGGGGTCGTTGGCGGGGCTCGGGCCCGTGCCATCGAACTGGAAGAGCTGCGGGCCTTGGCCCGGCAGGTACGGGCCGAAGGCGTAGAGGGCGGTGCCGTTGAAGTTGGAGGGCTTGGCACCGCTGCGGCAGAAGCTGCCGGACATGGTGTTTTGAGCAGCGAGAGAGATGGCGTAGCCGACGCGGTCGTGGGAGACGGGGCTGATCAGGTGATCCCAGGCTTGGCCGAGGGTCGGGCCCGCGGTCGTGGCGAAGCTGTCCGTGTTGCAGCCAGTGGGGTTCCACGAGCTCGTCGCGGCGACGTCGGTTCCGTCGTACTCCTGCAGGCCGATGTAGAAATTGGCGCAGGGCGTGCCGCCGAAGCCCGGTAGTGGTTGGGGGAGCGGCTCACAGCCGCCGAAGAAGAAGGTGGCGATGCAGGTTCCTGCCGAGGAAGGGCGCTGGTTGTAGGCGTCGAAGGCGTCCTGGGCGCCCGTGTTCTCCGTCACGAAGGACGTCATGAGTGGACCTGTCATCCCGGAGGGATCGGTGTGTCCGTAGCTCCAGCCAATAGGCCCGTCTGGTATGCAGAAGAGAGCCGCATCGGGCACCAATGCGGTTATGGTGAAACCCCCGCTATCCACTGTGCAGTAACCCGGGGATCTGCCCGGGAGTCCGGTGAACAGGAACCGGCTACCAGAAACCTCGACTCCTGTGTTCGTACAGAATCCTGTTTCGCCGGTATAGAAGGCGATCTCGAGAGAGGGAGGGCCTGGCTCCAAGGGAGGGCAGATCGGCGCTGTCTGCGCCTCTTCGTTCCGAAACCCGGCGTTTCTGGACCGAAACGGCTCCGGGGATGCCCTAGCGGGGTTCTGGGGCCGCTTGGTGGGAGCTCTTGCGGAGCTTGCGTTCGGCCGTCAGCTCGACGGCGACCAGGAAGGCGAAGGCCAACAGGGCGCTGGTCGGGGTGGTCAGGAAGCGCCGGGAGAGAAAGGCGATCAGGGTCAGGCCGATGGCGGCGCCGCCCAGGATGCTGATCCAGTCGAGGTCGGTGCGGACGTCTTTGGGGCGCACCGAGAGGGGGAGGTCGGCCACGCACACGGGGTAGAGGCTACGCAGGATGAACAGCGAAGCCAGCGCTCCCGAGGGGGCGAGCATCAGGGTCAGGCGCGCCTCGCCGGTCAGGACGCCGATGAACGCCAGCGCGGCGTAGAGGGGGATCAGGTAGCGGATGGCCAGGGCCTTGATCGTTCCGCCCACCATGGCCGAGGGCTCGACCGGGCTCGTTTCGTGCAGCCAGCGCGCTTCGGCGGAGTCGGACGCCGGCACGTGGGTCAGGAGGATGGGCAGGTAGATGCCGGCGGTGAAGAACAAGAGCGCGAGCAGGTCGTCGCGTCCGAGGTTGCCGGAGTCTTCGGGCCCGAAGACGGCCACGGCCAGGAAGGCGACCGGGATGCCGATCATCGGGTAGGTCCGCAGGCCGACCTCCCGTTCGCGCGGCAAGGCGTCGTAGACGAGGTCGAAGGGGGCGCGCTCGTCCTTGCGCAGCCACAGGCGCGTCGCCAAGGAGCGGATGGGCCGCAACAGGAACGCCATCCAGAGCTCGCCGCGCGGGGGGCGCGAGCGGGGCGCGGGGATCGAGACGAGCAGGAGCACGGCGCCAAGGGTCGCGATCAGGGGCAGCCACAGGCGGGCCGGCTCTCCCTCGGCCGTGGCCAGGGGAGCTGCGAACCAGGCCGGGGGGAAGAACCACAGGAACGGCGCGTGCTCGTCGCCGATCGTGGGCATGCGTGCCAGTTCGGGGACGTGACGCATGCCGCTGACGAGGCCCACGACGACCCCCATGACGAGGACCGTTTGGAAGCCGATGAGCAGGGTCTCCGCTCGTCCGGACA
>JAUIEE010000054.1 GCA_030428965.1 bacterium
CTGCTCGTGGACGAGGTCCCCCTGGACCGGCTGCGTCGCACGATCGAGGTCAACCTCGTGGGCGCCCTCGTCACCGCGCGCGCCTTCTTCGCCGCCCTGCGTCGCACCGGCCCCCGTCCGGAAGAAGGCTGCAGCCTGACCTTCACCGGTTCGACGGCCGGCCAGTTCGGAGAGCGCGGCCACGTGGACTACGCGGCCGCGAAAGCGGGCCTCGTCGGAGCCGCCCAGACCCTCAAGAACGAGATCGTCCAGCTGGATCCCCTGGGGCGGGTCAACGTCGTTCAGCCCGGCTGGACCGTGACCCACATGGCTCGCCCCGCCCTCGATCAGCCCGGCGTGGTCGAGCGTGTCGTCCAGACCATGGCCCTGCGGCAGCTGGGCCGAGCCGAGGACATCGCGCGCACGATCGTGTGGCTCTCTTCCCCCCTGGCCGCCCGACACCTCAGCGGGGAAGTCGTGACCGTGGCGGGGGGCATGGAGGGGCGTCGTCTCTGGGACGACGCGGAGATCGACGCCGACTCCATTCGCGAGCGCGCGCGCCGGCCCTAGTTGGCCGGCGACTGGTGGATCACGAGGAAGATCGGCTCGGCCCCGGTCGCCCCGAGCACGGTGTACTCTCCGCTGCGCAGGTTCGCATCCGTTCGAAAGATCGAGTCGACCCGCGGCTCGCCCGTGTGCATCCAGCTGCGCACGAACTCGCAGCGCTCCAGGCTGAGAGCCCCCGATTCCTGATCGTACGAGACGGTCTTGAACGCCAGCTCGTAGTGCACTGGCCCGTCTCCCCCGATGCGCAGGCTACCCTCCCTCGAGGGTGCGGCCGACGTGCGCAGGAGAGCGAAGCCAACGCCTTCGAACTTGTACTGGGGCAGGAGGACTTCGAGGTTCTTGGTCAGCTCGACCGGCAACTCGATGGAGCCTCCGGACAGCTCCCGGGTACCACGCACGACATAGGTCCGCACGAAGACCTCCTGGGCCGGCACGTCCACTTGCTCGATCACGCTGCGGATCCGGCGCATCTCTTCCGGAGCCTCCCGGACGATCAACAGCCCGGTCTCGGTGAAGTTCAGGTTCGAACTCAATTCCCGTGGATCGCGCCCCCAGGCAATCTTGCGCTCCATCGGATTCAACGCCCTCAGCAAGACCTTGGCCCCCACGTACCGGGGCTGATACTCGAAGGAATCCAGGAGCTCATCGCTCGGGTTCTCCCCGGCATCGAGCTGAACCAGCATGTCGAGCATGCGCCGGACGTACTCCGGAGTGTCGTAGAGCAGCAGCGTGTCGCCCAGGGCACGGATGTTCTCGACGGCTTCACCCCGCATGCCTCCTTTCTCCTGCACCCAGTAGTGTCGCCCAACCAGCGGCTTGGCAGCGGACAGCAAGGCCCGCTCCGAGAAGTTTCGCGGCCTGTACTGTTGAATGACCAGCTCATCCAACGAGTAGACCGGATTCGACGGAGCCTCGTCGGCGGACTGTCCGTCACAGGGCAAGGCCAGCCCGATCAGGGCCAGCACGATCACTCTTCGTCCCATCATTTCACGTTTCCTTCGACAGAGGTCGCTTCGGGTGCCAGCAGGATCAAGCGAACCTGGCCGGACAAGACTTCCAAACGTCCCGAATCCAAAGCAGCGATTCGGGGCTGTTCCGGTTGCGGCGTGACTTCGCCCTCGGCGGTGACGACAGGCGCTTCCTGGAGCTCGGCTCTCCGCCAGCGGCGCAGGCTCTCCCCGATCCCGAGCACACACAGGATCCCGGCGGCGATCCGCAGCCACGGCGTGGTGGTCCGACGTACCATGGGCCGCAGGGGCACCGGGGGAGACTCGATCTCGGGCACCTCCAGCTGTCCCCAGGCTTGACGAAGCGCTCCTAGCAGCTCTCGGGTCGTCCTGTCGCACTCGCGCCAGTCCTCGGGTGCCTCGGGCACGGGCAGGGCGTCCCACGCCCGGCGCAGATCGCGCTCCATGGGGCCGTGCTCTTCAGTCATCGCCGCCCCCTGTGGCTCCGGGGGCTCCGGAAGCACCGCACCCCGCCCGCCCCAGGACCGTGCGCAATCGGCGACGGGCAAGGCTGCCCAGCGAGCGCACCGAACTCTCGCCGATCCCCAAGAGCTGAGCCACCTCCGCCACCGGCACGTCTTCCAGGTCGCGCAGGACGAAGACCTCCCGCTCCCTGGGGGACAGGCTCACGAGCGACCGCCGCAGGAGCTCCTGCAGCTCCTGTCCTTCCAGGAGGGCCGAAGCGTCGGGTACCGCCGGATCTCGCAGCTCACCGGCCTGGTCCTCCGCATGGCGCAGCGCCCGCAAACGACGCACCCGATCCCGGCACAGGTTGAGCACGACGCTCGTTCTCCACGGCTGCCAGGGGCGCGAAGCGTCCCAGCCTTCCAGGTTGTCGAGCAGGTGGAGCATGGCGTCTTGTGCGGCATCCTCGGCCTCGGCCTCGCTGGCGAGGAATCCGAAGCACAGGCGATAGACCCCCGGATGTTCTTCCCGGTACCAGCGATCCACGGCCGTCGGTTCCCCGCTGGCCGCCCGCTGAACGAGTTCAGCCCAGGCCTGCGGATCGCTGGTCGCTGGATTGGGTTTCCGCATGGATCGTGCCCCGCTTACGCTCTCTCCCCCCTGGCGCTGAAGACTTTCCAGGAAGTTCGCCTTTCCGACAGGGACGCGGATGCCCGCGATGACTTCCCCGGTAAACGACAAACCTGGCCCCCGATGGGAGGCCTACGTGCGCCCGACCGGGCCGGAGCTGGCTCGCTGCCAGCTCACCCACATCCCGCAAGCTTCGATCGATTGGCGCCTGGCCCAGGACCAGCATGCCGCCTACGTCCGGGCCCTGGCCACCGCGGGCGCGAGGGTCCACGCGCTCGAACGCCTGCCCGAATGTCCCGACGCGGTCTTCGTCGAGGACGCGGCCGTCTGCCTGGACGAGGTCCTCGTCCTGTCACCGTCTGCGATTCTCTCCCGCAGCGCCGAAGCGAGCAGCGTCGCCGCGGCTGTTCGGGGGGACCGCGAGGTTCTACGCCTCGAGGCTCCCGCCACCCTGGACGGCGGCGACGTCCTGCGCTGCCAAGACACGCTCTACGTCGGCCAGTCCACCCGCACGAACCACGCGGCGCTCAAGGCCCTGGCCCACGGCCTGCTCCCCTACGGCTACCGCGTCAAGGCGGTCGAAGTGCACGGCTCGTTGCACCTGAAGACCGCCATGACCCTGCTCGACGAGGAGACCTTGCTGGTGGCTCCGGGGAGAGTGAACCTCGAGCGCGTGCGCGACCTCGAGCGAGTGTCCGTTCATCCGAAGGAACCCTTCGCGGCCAACGTCCTGCGCGTGGGATCCACCCTCATCGCTGCGAGCGCCTATCCCCGCACCGCGGAACGCATCGCCAAGCTCGGCCACGACCTCCACCTCTTGGACCTGAGCGAGCTGGCCAAGGCCGAAGCCGGTCCGACCTGCCTCAGCATCGTCACGGCTCCCCAGGGGGGGTAACTCGAGCCCGTTGCCCGCGGACGGCGGTCCTCCTAGGGAATGATGCTGTCGTGCTCGTGGCCATCCCCGTCGACCCTCGGACCGAGGACCGCCAGGGCCGTGGTCGCCAGCAGGAAGGCCGACACGTAGCAGAGGGGAACCCACCACGGAACCAGGTCCTCGCCGAGACGACGCTTGATCTCCGCCCAGGCACGCGCCGGCTGGGGCTGCGAGAAGAGCTTGGTGACCCAGGCGAACAGGAGCACCACGTAGATGGCCCAGTAGTTGCGCAAGAGGCGCGTGCGCAGGGCGCACAGCCGGGTGATCTTGAAGCGCGGCCGGAAGAGGTCCTCGGCCACCAGCTTCCCCCACTCCCGTTCCGGGCTGACCGGATCGCGCCGCAGGAGAGGGCCGTAGAAGTTCTCCTCGATCCTGCGCACGCGCACGTACCAGACATCGGCAAAGCGGTAGCGCCGGGCCTCGAAGCCCCAGAAGACCGTGATCAGGGCGATGCCCATCAGCAGGATCCAGTGCGAATGGGCGGCCTCGCTGAACGAGAACGAGAGCAGGCCGGCCGTCGTCAGCACGGCCCAGTTGGTCGTGTTGTCCAGCCGGATCCTCCAGGAGTTCGCGCGGTAGAGCTCGCCCCGATAGAGGTGAACGATCGCCGCGATGTATTCGGCCCGGGTGACCGGTGTACTCTCGTAGTCGGCCGGAGCCGAGTCGGACCGTCCTGGTTCCTGCACCGGGAGAGACTACGACAGGGAACGGCTCCGTTCCACGGCTCTCACTCTTCCTCGCTCCGGTCATTCCCTTCGGCCCCCAGGGCGCGCTGGAGCCGGGAACCCAGGCTGCTCGTCAGGCGGCCGGGATCGACCTCGCGCATCTCGGCCAGGTCTTCCAGGGCCCGAGCCTCGCCGAGCTCGATGCGGCTTCCCGTGGGGTGCAGCCACGAGAGGGACAGGCGGGCGAGCTCGACGTCGACGTCCAGGATGCGCACGGAGACGGGATCGCCCACCCGCAGGACCGCCTGGGGTTTGAGGTCGCTCGCGAGGCCCATCTCGCTGCGGTGAAGGAGCCCCTCGATCCCGGGTGCGACCAGGACGAAGGCCCCGTAGTCCAGGACGCGCCGCACGCTTCCCTCCACCAGCTGGCCCGGGGCGTGTTCCCGTGCAAAGACCTTCCACGGGTCGTTCTGCATTTGCTTGAGCCCCAGGGAGATGCGCTTGCCGCTCTTGCGAATGTAGAGCACCTTCGCCTCCACCACGTCTCCCAGGGCCAGGTGCTCACGGGGATGTTCCACGCGTTCGTGGGAGAGGTCGGACACGTGGATCAGGCCCTGGAGACCCCGGCCGAAGCGCAGGAAGGCACCGAAGGCTTCGATGCGCACGACGCGGCCTTGAACGACTTGTCCCGGACGCAGGCTTCCTACCGCTCGCTCGTGGGGATTCTGCTTCTGGCGGGCGAGCACCTTCTTGTGGGAGAGGGTCACACGCTGACGCTCGCGATCGATCTCGATCACCTCGACCATCAGGCTCTTGCCGACCAGGAGATCCAGGGGCTTGCCGCGGGCCAACCCACTCTGGGAACGGGGCAGGAAGCCGTGCAGCCGCCCGACCTTGACCTCCAGCCCCCCCGAGGTCAGGCGCACCACCTTGGCGTGCACGAGACTGCCGACCTCCATGTTCTCCCACGTCGGCAGCACCGGACGGTCGCTCAGGCTCAGGGCCCAGAGGCCCTCCTCGCGGCCCCCCAGCGTGAAGTCGAACTCCTGCCCCAGGGCGGGAGGCGTGGCAAAGGCCCGCAGGGACAGGACGCCCTGCATGCGTTCCCCAAGCTCGACGAAGACGTCGTCCCCATCGACCCCGACCACGATCCCCGACCAGATCTGCAGCGTGTGAGGACCGCGCTCGGAAGCGGAAGCGTCCCGCGTCGCCATGGATCCAGGTTACGGGGAGCCCCGGCGGGCGGCCAAGGGACTCCCGGCGACTTGCCTGGAAACCCGGAGCTGTCTAGGTTTCCCGTCCCCATGAAACAGATCCTGCTGCTCTTGCTCCTCCTCGCCGGCGCCTGCGCGGGTCCGGCTCCGCTCGAAGGTCTCTCCCTGATCGGCGGCCCCCTCCGTAGACCCGCGCTCCCGGACGAGACGCGCTCGGACCTCGAAGCCAAGCTGGCCGCGGCCCAGGCCGACTACGAGGCGGCCCCCGCGGACGTCGACGCCATCGTCTGGCTCGGGCGCCGGCTGGCCTACCTCGGACGCTACCGGGAAGCGATCGAGGTCTACACCCGCGGCCTCTCCCTGCACCCCGACAATCCCCGTCTCCTGCGCCACAGGGGTCACCGCCTGATCACCCTGCGCTACCTGGACCGGGCCGTCACCGACCTCACCCTGGCCTCGCTGCTCATCCGAGACCTCCGGGATCAACCCGAGGAGGACGGGCTGCCCAATCCGAACGGCATTCCCCGCAGCACACGGCACTCCAACATCTGGTACCACCTGGGCCTCGCCCACTACCTGCGCGGAGACTTCGGGCGCGCCGAAGCCGCCTACGTCGGAGGCCAGGCCCTGGGCGAGGTCAACGACGACATGCTCTGCGCCCATACCTTCTGGCACTACCTGACGCTGCGACGCCTGGGAAAGAGCGCCGAGGCGAGTGCCCTCCTGGAAGCCATCCAGCCGCAGATGGAGATCCTCGAGAACAACGCCTACCACCGCCTGTTGCTCTACTTCCGCGGGGACCTCTCGCGGGAGGAGGTCTTGGCCGAGGCGGCCGAGGGCTCGCTCGATCGGACCACGGCCTCCCACGGACTCGGCGCCCTCGATCTCATCGAAGGACGCACCGAGGAAGCCCAGAAACAATTCCGGGCCATCCTGACCCGGGGCAGCTGGCCCGCCTTCGGCTACATCGCCGCCGAGGCCGAGTGGGCCCGCTGGGGTCTGGGACTCCCCTAGCGCCAGCACAAGGAGGGACTGGGCCCAGGCTCACCCGCCAGGGCCTGCGTCCCCTCCCGTTTCGGAGCTAGCTCGAAGCCGGCTCTTCGGAGAGGAGCTCGCGCTTGCCCTCCTTCTCCTTCCAATCGTCGGCCCCGTCCATGGCATCTTGCTTGCCATCGATGTTCGGCCACAGCTCGGCAAGCTTGGCATTGAGCTCGAGGTAGTCCTCCCACTTCTCGGGAAGATCGTCCTCGCTGAAGATGGCCTCGGCGGGGCACTCGGGCACGCAGGCACCGCAGTCGATGCACTCGTCCGGGTGGATCGCGAGGAAGTTCTGGCCCTCGTAGAAACAATCCACGGGGCAAACGTCCACACAATCGGTGTACTTGCAGTTGATGCAGGGTTCGGCGACGACGTAGGTCATGGTTCGATCCTTTCGGTGAGGCCGGAATCTTACCTCCTGGGACTCCCCCATGCGAACCGTGTTCTTGCGACCGGTTCCGGCACTTCAAGCCCCCTTGGGGCTTGACCGCGAGCCCGCCATGGGGCAAGCCTTTCGAGCCTCGGATCCGTGGAACAGAAACTTCGACAGCGCGAAGCCCAGGACAGAGATCGCCGACGGGCCCGGGAGCTGAACCGCTTCTCCCTGCACCTCCTGGCCTTCGTGGTCGTCGGGGCCGGGCTGTGCTTCGTGGACTTCCTCGAGGAGGGCGATGCCAGCCCGCGCATCGATTGGGCCCTGTGGGTCCTGCTCTTCTGGGGGTCAGGCCTCTTGATGCACACCCTGGCCACCTACGCCGGAGTCGTGGGTCGAGACTGGGAACGACGCAAGCTGGAGCAGTTGCCCCCGCCCAGGGTGGACGGATCGGGGCCCCGCGGGAACTCAGACCCAGGACTCGAAGAGTAGTTCGCCGAGGAAGGTCAAGAGCCCGTCCCACAGCGAACCTGGAGCCTCGGACTTCCCGGGCTGGCGCAGCACGATCACGGAACGCTCCTTGGGATCCGCGAGGCTGGCGGAGGGACGTCCCGCGTTCGCGCGCAGGAAGCTCGAGATCGATTCGAGCTCATCCTTGTCGAGCCAGACGCCGTGCTCGCGACACCAGTCCAAGATCACGCCCGAAGGCAGGCCGCGGTGGCGGAAGTTGCGGCGCACCATCATGTCTTCGCACCCGAGACAGGAGAGGTACCTCACTTCCTTCTCGGGCCGTGCACGCTCGGCGGACGGCCCCTCACCGTGAAGAGGGCTCGCCCGGTCGAGGGCCTCTCGGCACACGTCCTCGAACACGTGCGGGCGTAACCACAGCCCCTCGCACGCGCTGCACTCGACCACGTTGGTCGGTCCCAGGAAGCGCAGCTGCAGCTTCCCCTCGCAGCGCGGGCAGCTGCGGTTCTCGGGCAAGGGAGAGAGAGCCTGGGGAGCGATGGCCACGGCGCAGGCAGGACAGTGGCGCGCATCCTCCGGCATGCGCGCAAAGCAGGCCGGACAGATCAGCCTCCCTCCGCGCTCCAGGTCCGCCAAGGAGGCCTGGCAGTAGGGACAGTCCCGATCTCCCTCGGAAGGACTGCCCCCGCAGTTCGAACAGCGCAGGCCGCGCACCGTCAGGCTGCGCGGCGTGCGGACGATCAGAATGTCGTCGCACAGGCAGCGAATACGGCTTCCCACGGAAAGGTGGGTCACGTCGAACTGACGGTCGCAGCGAGGACAGGCCTGGAGCAGCATCATCCACCCTTTCGAACGCTCCCCTCTCCACTCCTTAGCCCACTTGCCGGCTCTCCACCGCCCAGGGGACCTGGACCTCCCAGGCGAGCTCGCCCATGCTGAAGGCGATGGAGCAGCCCCGACCGGACGCCAAGCTCGAGCGCATCCTCGCCACGGTGGACAGCATCCCCCCTGGACGGGTGGCGACCTACGGTCAGGTGGCCCTCGAGGCCGGGCTCCCCCGTCGGGCTCGACTGGTGGGCAGCGCACTCGCGAACCTCGGGCAGGGCTCCGAGATCCCGTGGCATCGGGTCGTGGGCAGCCCGGGCCGGATCAGCCCGCGCCCCGGCCCCGGCGTCCACCGCCAGCGCCAGCGGCTGCTCGCCGAGGGCGTCGAGGTGAGCGCCACGGGCAAGATCGACCTGGAGCGCTTCGGCTGGCGTCCCGGCTGAGCGCAAACTTTCTCGAAGCGAACTCGGAAATCCGGGGCGCCGCCGGAAGGAAGGGAGAACCTACCCCTTCCAGGAGCCTCCCATGCGGGTCCCCCCTCTCTCCCCAGCCTTGATCCTCCCCCTTCTCGCCCAACCCCTCTTGGCCCAGGCCACCTGGATCGCCAAGCCTCTTCCGCGGCCCTGCAAGCCCCAGACGGCGATCGAATTCATCGCGCCCATGGAGAGCGAGGAGGTGCCCGTCTTCCACTCGGCCGAGCCCGACTCCTGGCACGTGATCCTGGAGATCTCGACCGAACAGATTCCGGGCGTGGAGATCACGCCCGTCTTCGAGAGCAACCTGTTCCCGTCCCCGGGGGCCGCGGCGGCCATCCCCACGGACGTCAACGGCGACCTGATTCCGGGCGACGCCCACCCGGCCATTCCGGGCCTGAGCTTGACCATGGATGACGACCTCGTGTTCGCGGGCTTCCTGATCCCGGGTGGCACGAACCTCGCCAGCCTGATCGAGATGATCGCCTCCGAGATCGAGCACGGGGGCGATCAATCGACGACCTGCACCTGGATCGTCTCGCCGGCCTACACGATCATCGACACGAACGGCGACGGCATGACCCTGCTCACCACGTCGATCAACGGAGCGACGGACGTCGAGCGCGTACGCCACGGGGCCGACCCGGTCTACCAGGGTCTGCTCTCCGTCCAGACGCCGACCATCTCCATCTGGACCGAGGACTGGATCAGCACCGTCGACTCCGACTCCTTGACCTCGGAGACCCCGTTCCTGGTGGGGGTCGAGGTGCGCATCCCCTGCTATTTCGACGGCAGCACGATTCCTCCCACTCCGGTTCCCCTCGACCCGATCTTCGGCCCCTGCCAGGGCGGCACGATGGCTTGCACGGGCACCTTCCCCGCCCCGGCGGTGCCCACGGCCTTCCACCCGGCCTTCCCCTCCCTGGACGTGCGCTTCAGCGACACCTACACGGACAAGGCCGGCAACACCCTTCCCGGGGGCGTCGTCACCGGGGGTCAGTGCGGCGTCATCTGGGGCTCCACGGGCACGAACCTCGCGTACCTCTTCGAACAGGCCAGCGTCCACGCCTGGTACGGCGTCAACGGGTTCCCGGACACGACGCCCCTGGGCGGCGGAGACGACCAGCTGATCTACCGCTTCACGATGGTGGCCGACGGCATGATCCTCGACACGGACGTCCTGACCGAGGAGATGCTCATCACCGCGGCCATCGAGAGCAGCAGCAACTGTTTCTCGATCACGAACGTGCGGGTGAAGCATCGGCCGGACGTCGTCACGCCGAATCCCGGCCCGTAGGAGAGGAGAGGAGCCGCCCCGAGGCTAGACTCGGGGCGGCATGCTTCCCTGGGAAACCTTCCTGGCTCGCTATCGTCCCATGGCCCAAGCCCTCGCCCGACGGCTCAGCGCGAACCCCAGCGATGCCGAGGACATCGTCCAGGAGGCCCTGGTCGCGCTGCACCGAGCCCAGGCCGAGACCCCCGACCGCTTCGCCTCCAGCGCCCACGCGCGCAACTACTTTCTCAAAGCCGTGCGCAACCTCGCCCACAAGAGCCGGGAACGGAGAAGGATCGAGCCGCTCCAGATCGACCCTCCCGCCCCTAGCCTGGAGGCCGGCCGTGCGGACCGCGACCGGAAAGCAGCGCTGCGCCGGGCCATGGAACAGCTGACCGGCGAAGAGAGGGAACTGATCGTCGCCCGCTTCCTGCAGCGGCGAACCCTGGCCGAGCTGTCGAACAGCATGCACGTCGCCATCTCCACCCTGCATTCCCGCGAGCGCGCGCTCCTGCGCAAGCTGCAGGAGAAGCTCTCGAATCCGAGGAGGAATCGGCCGTGAAAGAACCCGACACGCCCGACCCCAGCCCGGTGTCCCTGTGGACCGGTGAGCTCACGCCCAAGGAGATCGACCTCGTGCTCCAGCAGGCCGAGGACGATCCCCAGGCCTCGGCCGAGCTCGAGCTGGCCTGCGAGCTGGCCCGCTGGGCCCAGGACGCCCCGCACCAACGGGCGGCTCCACGCGCCCTGGCCTGGCGTGCCTGGCTGGCCGCAGGTGTCGTGCTGCTCGTGGCCGGTCTGTGGTGGATGCGCACTCCGCACCAAGGCCCCGCAGAGCCCTGGATCCCTGCGCCCCCACGCTTCGTCGTGCTGCAACTGCGCGGGGCTGCCGATCCCCTCGGCACCGCCTTCTCCGCCGCCATGGAGAGCTATCCCTCCGGCGACTTCGAACGGACTCTGGAGGCCCTGACGCTCTTCCTGGAGCGGCATCCCGACCACGGACCGGCCCACTTCTACCGTGGCGCTTGCCTGGATCAACTCGGACGCTTCCAGGAGGCCCAAAGGAGCTACGCCGAGACCGCGCAACGATCGACGGGCTTTCTCTCCGAGCGGGCACGCTGGCACTGGGCGCTCTCGGCCCTGGCCGCGGGAGACCGGCCGCAGGCCCTCGAACGGTTGGCGCAGCTGATCGCCGAGGATGGCGAGTTCGCCGCCAATGCACGCGAACTCTCGGCGACCCTCGGAGACTAGCCATGGGGCCGGCCGTGCCTTTGATGCTGGGCTTGCTGGGGGCGCCGAGCGTCCAGGACGAGCGCAGCCAGTTCTTCGAAGCGCTGCACCAGCGGGACGAAGGCGGGCTGCGAAGCTGGTACGAGGCGAACCCCGCCCAGACCTTCGAGCGCTGCACCGACAGCGCCCGACGTTGGCTGAGCCACTCCGATCCGTCGAGCGGCGAGGCGCAGCGTCTTCGCTCCGAAGCTCGCTTTCTCGCCGACGCCCTGGCCCCCGCCCCCCCGAGCTCCCTGCTGGAAACCGTGCTCGCTTGGCCACCGGAGGAACGCGAGCTCTTCGGGGCCCTGGCCCGGGATCTGGAGGAAGCTGCGCGCAGTCTGCCTGAATCCGACGAGCTCGCATTCCTCCTGGACGAGGTCGAACGCCTCCAGGCAGGTGGCCTCTTGCTGCAGCCCCTTTCGAGAATCGGCTTCCTGCTCTCGGGCGCGGGCCGCGACGTCGAGGCGCGCGAGCTGGTCCGGAACGTCGGCGAGCTGGGACGGACGCACGGTCGTCTGTGGAGCGAAGCGTGGGCCGAGGAGTGGCTCGCGCGCGACGCCTGGGAGCACGGTGAGTTGCATGCGGCGGTGGATCACTTCGAGCGGAGCCTCGAGCTCGAAGGACGGCTCGGCAACCCGGTCTTCGAGAGCCAGGTCGCGTCGGAGCTCGCCACGGTCCTCTCCAACCTCGGTCGACACACCGAAGGCCTGGAGCGCGCGCGCTTCGCAACCGACCGAGCCCGGGAAAGCCGAGACCCCGGGGTCCTGCGTCGGGCCGAGGCTGCCCGTGCCAGCATCCACGTGGAGCTCGGTGAGCTGCAGACCGCCCTCGACATCGCCTTGGGCGTGAGCCCGGCCTCCGGCGCGGAGGTTCCCGAGGACGAGGCCCAGGTGCGGCTCGACCTGATGATGGCGAACATCCTGAGCGATGTCGGTCGCCTGGAATCCGCCCTGACCTACGCCCAGCGAGCCCACCGAGTCAGCGCCGGGCCCGAGGTCTCCCGGCTCGCCCCCCTGCTCCACTGCGAGGCCCAGCTCGCCCTCGGCCTTCTGCTCGGGGACGTCGGACGGGGCGCGGAGGGACTCGAGCACCTGGACCGGGCCCAGGCCGCCCTCGAGAGGGAGGGGGACCCACGGGGCGTGGGCTGGGCCCACAAGAACCGAGGCTGGATCCTGCTCGATCGGGGCAACGCGTCCGGAGCCCAGCGGGAATTCGAACGGGGGCAAGCCCAGGGCGCAGCGTCAGGGTCGCCTTTCCTGGAGGCCTGGTGCGCCCTGGGCTGGCTCGAGGCGGCGGCCCGGGCAGGTGACTGGAAACCGCAAGAGGCGCGCGCGCGAACGGCTCTGGCCGCACGACGCGCCGAGGAGCTACAGGACCTGCACCTCTCCTGGCGCCTGCGGGCGGTCCAGGGGGAAGGGCTGGTTCTCGCGGGCCAGCCCGCCGCTGCCCTGCGCGAGTTCTCCGCGGCCGTGGAGCGGATCGAACGCTGGCGGCGACGGCTCGAATCCCCTGCGCTGCTCACCCACTCCCTGCGCAACAAGATCGATCCCTATCGCCGAGCCACCGCCCTGGCCGCGCGCCAGGAACTGCACGCACAGGCCCTCTTCTATTCCGACCTGACCCGCTCCCGCACCCTCTACCAGTTGCGCGGCCGTCGCCCGGAAGCCGGGAGGAGCGAGATCGATCCCCGGGTACGCGACCTGCGCCGGCAGCTCGTCTCCCTGGACAACCGCTGGCGCAACCCCTCGGCCCGAGCCTCCGCCTCCAGCGCCGCTCTGGCCCGAGAACGCCTTTCGATCGAAGCCGAACTGGACGCGGTCCTGATGGAATCGTCTCTGCGCGCGGGACGAGAGCCCCTGGCAAGCGCCCTCCCCGAGCTCGACGAAGAACGGGCCCAGAGCCTGCGCCGGAGCGCCGGGATGGCCGCCATCGTCTCCTTTCAGCACCAGGAGAGCGAGACAATCGCCATCGTCCTCGATGCGGACGGGCTGCGCTCCGTCGTCCTCCCGGTTCCGCACGCCGAGCTCCGGGCCCTGGCGGAGCGGCTGCGAGCCCCCCTGGAGGAGTTGCAGCGCGGGAGCCTGGACGTGGTCAACCTCGGCTTCGACGCCAAGGCCGCGCGCAGGCTTCACGAGCTGCTCTGGGAACCGCTCGACTTGCCGTCGGGACGCCTGGGGCTCCTCGTGGATGCCCCCCTCGCCCAGGTGCCCTTCGAGCTGTTCGTCTGCGGAGGGACCCCGGGACCCGTCCACCCCGACGACCCCTTTCAGCACTACGCGAGCCTGCGCACCCTCGACGACGAGCACACCTTCACCTACCTCTCTTCCTTCGAGGCCCTCGCCTACGAGGCGCCCCAAGCGCAGGCCCCGGGACCCCCGCTCCTGTTCGCCGCACCTCCCGCGGTCGGCGTTCCCTCGGCGCCGGCCGAGATCGAGGCGCTGCGTACCCAGCGCCCCGACGCACAGATCCACGCGCGGGCCAGCGTCGAGGAGTTTCTCGAGCACGCACCCGGAGCGGGCAGCCTGCACGTGATCGCCCACGGCTGGGTCGATCCCCAGTTCGGAGCCCACAGCCACTTCGACCTCGCCGGAGGACGCCTCGAGGCCTGGCAGATCGAGGAGCTCCACCTCCCGATGCCGATCGCCGTTCTCTCCGCCTGCCACTCCGCCCAGGGAACCTGGGCCCACGGTGAAGGTCTGCTCGGCCTGACCCGCAGCTTCCTCGCGGCCGGCGTGGAGTCCGTGGTTGCCAGCCAGTGGGCGGTGGAAGATCGCGCCACCGCCGCACTGATGGAGTTCTTCTACGACGCCCGGGGCCGGGGCCTGGGCCCGGATGCGGCCCTGGCCAAGGCGCGCTCTCGGCTGCGAACGAGCCGCGACCCGAGGGGCTTCTCCCGGGCCCATCCCTACTTCTGGGCCGCCTGGACCCTGCAGCGCTAGACGATCAGCGGCCGTCCGCGTCGGACGGGGCCTGGCGCGCCTCCACGGCGACCGGCTCGGGCTTGCGTCCGAAGTGAATTCGAAACCACATGCGGCCCAGGGTCCACAGGGTCTTCGGGATGTGGCTCGCGCGGACGGTGGTGTGGCCGGCCTTGCGAGGATAGTGCCGCACGCCTTTCTCGACGATTCGCGCCCGCAGCTTGCCGAGCCGCGCCACGATCTCGGTATCGATGAAGAAGTCCTTCGACTCGAGGGGCATGCGCTCGAGGATCTCCTTCGTGAAGAGCTTGAAAGAGCAATCCACGTCCCGCACAGGAATCAGGAACAGGACCCGCACCAGACGGTTGTAGCTCCACGACAAGAAGCAGCGCAGCACGGAGTCGTAGCGATACACCCGGAACCCGAGCACGGCGTCTTGCCCCTCGATCAGGGGCGCAACGTCCGTGAGCTCGCGAATATCGAACTGGCAGTCGGCGTCGGTGAAGAAGACCAGGGGCATGGAGGCGGTTTCGAAACCGGTAGCGATCGCCCGGCCGTAGCCGCGGTTGGTCCCGTGGCGGACGAGCTTCACCGTGGGGTGCGCCTCCCCCAGCCTGCGCACGATGTCGGCGGTTCCATCCTGGGATCCGTCGTCGACGACCAGGACCTCGTGGTCCGCGAAGCGCGTCGGGAGATACTCGACGCACTGGGTCACGGCTTCCTCGATGCAGGCCTCCTCGTTGTAGGCCGGCAGGATCACGGTGATCCCCTTTTCAAAGACGACACTCATGGGAGCTGCCCCTAGTCTACCTCGCCGGGGTGAACGAAAAGGCAGCGCTCTGGGGGCAATCGGAAACCTTTTCCCCCCGACTCCGGTCGGGCAGCCGGCGCACCTTCCAGAAGACCGCCTCTCCGACCGCGAGCGCTTCCCAGAACTCCTCGGGAATCGCGAAGCGCGGCTCGGAGAGCTCGATGCGATGCCATTCGTAGGTGGCGGCCAGGACACGGCCCGAAGCCGAGTAGAGGTGCACGCTGTAGCGGTCCCCCTCCCGCGGCGCGGGAGGATCCCAGACGAAGGTGGGAGGACGATCCAGTCGCGCGCCGTCGAAGGGACGCAGGAGCTCGATAGTGGCCTCCTGGGGAAGGGCCGGGGTGCTCAGTCCTCTCACCAGGGAAGCGTCGTAGACACTCGCATCGAGGGGAGGCGAGAGGGCCGGCGCGACCCGCCCGAACAACAGCCCGCCGGCCCCCAGGGGGAGCACGAGGGCGAGGCCCCTCGCAACGGAGGGCCGGGCCCAGAAGCGGAAGCGCTGAGCCCAGCCCACCAGACCCGCTCCCACGAGGAGGAAGATCGGTCCCGAGGCGGGGAACAGGTAGCGCCCCTGGGGCTGACGGAACACGAGGTTGAAGCGCACGAGGCCTGCGAAGACCAGGAGCAACGCGGCCAGCAGGCCGAAGGAGCCGACCGAGCGCTCCCGCAGCCAGGATCCGCGCACCCCCCATCCGACCAGAGCGACCAGGAAGAGCCCGGCCGCCAAGGCCTGCACCGGCCAGGGGGCCTTCAACCCTCCCCAACCGAAGCTGCCCACGAACGACTCGCCCAGCTCCCGGGGAAAGCGGTGCAGGAAGTACCACCCGCGTCGCTCGGGGGCCAGCAGGTTGGCCGCGTAGGCGAGCCGGTGCGCGGCGCTGCCCAGCGGGTCGCCGTAGAGGGAGTGGTTGCGCATGAAGAACCATCCGGCGCAGCCGGCGGCCACGACGAAGGTGAGACCTGCGGCCGCCAGCACTCGCCTCCGAGGTTCCCACCGGGCGAGGGCCGCCAGGTAGAAGCCGGCGCACAGGGGAAGCAGGAACAGGGCCGTCATCTTGCTCAGCAGGGAAACCCCGACCAGGCCTCCTAGCAGGGCGCCCTGCCCCAACCCGATGCGCCCCTGCGCCCAGGAAAAGGCCAGCAAGAGGAAGACCGCCTGGCAGCCGAGCTCCGCCAGGTTCCCGTTGTCGAGCACGCCGTGCTGGAACGACCACTGGGGCCAGCACGCGAGCAGGAGGGTCCCGACGTCGGCGACCTGGGGCAGGCGCGGAAAGACGCGACGCCCGAGGGCATGGACCAGGACCAGGGTGGCGAGCCCGAGGAGGACGGAGAATCCGCGCAGGACTCGAAAGGTCCGGACCTCGTCCGAAACCGGCTCCCGCTCGTCGTAGCCGTGGGACCAGATCCAGACCGATGGATCCGGCTCTCCGTTCGGCAGCAGGTCGCGACGCAGAGTGGGCGCCAGATCCGAAGTCCCCGCCATCACCTGCAGGCCGGCGACCAGCCCGTAGTACAGAAACGGGTGATGGGCCATGTTCGACTCTTGCCAGTACGGTCGCTCGAGGGCTTCGGCGCTCCCCGGGATCAGAGGCAGATCCCCCTTCTCCAGGAGGTGGCGCACGTAGAGAAAGTGACCGAGCTCGTCGGGAGCTTCGAAGAGCGGCGTGCTGCGCAGGTACCCGGTCGCGAGGACGAGGTGGCAGGCCAGGGCCAGGATCAGGAAGGGTCGCCTCATCCCCGCTTCGGTCGTGCGAGGGCGATCAGCGAGACCCCGATGGGTAGATTGCGACGCGCCAACCATCCGGCTTCCGAGGTGAAGATGCCGTAGAGGAGGCGATCGAGCCCGAGGGGCGTGGGCGTGGTCAAGTCCGAGCCCCCCTTGCCGGTAGAGGAGAGGAAGGGGCGCATCAAGAGGCGCGCCACGAGGATCGGCGCGAAGAGCAGGAAGTTGAAGTAGCTCAGCCGTTCGATCTCGAAGCCGGCCTTTTCCAGGAGGTCCCGCAGCTCCTTGCGACGGTAGCGACGGTAGTGCTCGGACAGGACGTCTTGCCGCCCCCAGAGCAGCATCCATGCGGGCACGGAGATCAGGAAGCGACCGTCCGGACGGAGCACCCGCTGGCATTCGGACAAGGCTCCCGCGTCGTCTCTCAGGT